>SKTL01000066.1 GCA_007122555.1 Thermomicrobiaceae bacterium
CCAGGAGGCCATCAAAGAGGAACAGCAAGCCGGAAGGACGATTCTGCTCTCGAGCCATCTCCTCTATCAGGTCGAGATTCTCTGTGACCGGGTAACGATCATCCGGCAGGGTGTGGACGTCGAGCGGGGCTCTCTCGATGATCTTCGACACCTGACGAGGACGTCGATCACTGCGGAAACACATCAGGACCCGCTGAAACTGGCCGAGTTGCCCGGCGTTCACGACTTTACGAAGGAGAATGGCAAGGTCCACTTCGATGTCGACTCGGACAAGATCGACGAAGCGATCAGGGAAATCTCCGCGCTTGGTGTGCGGAGCCTGGTTAGCCAGCCGCCGACGCTGGAGCAGCTCTTCATGCGGCACTACGGTGAGGAATTGACGGAAGCCGAGCGTACATCCGGCGCCGAGGAGGATGCGGCATGATCTCGCTGACCGGTACCTGGACGCTGATCCGGTTCATTCTCAGGCGAGATCGCGTCCGCATCCCCGTCTGGATCATCGCCATTCTGGTGACGATCTGGGGAACGGCAGCGATCTTCCCGGACACGTATCCGACCGCGGCCGATCGCCAGGCGCGAGCAACACTGATCGAGAACCCGGCGATGCGCTTGCTCCTCGGACCTGTCCATGGCGCCGAAGATTACACCTTCGGCGCGATGATGGCGTCGGAGATGCTCGGAATGGCGCTGGTTGCCGTCGGCCTGATGAGTATCTTCATGATTGTTCGCCATACCCGGACTGAGGAGGAGACCGGACGAGCGGAACTGGTTCGCTCGTCGATTGTTGGACGCCATGCCGCAATCGTCGCCTCGCTCTCGGTTGTCGTTGCACTGAACGTCCTGATCGGGCTGGGGGTAGCAGTCACACTGGACGCAACACTCGTCCAACTGGATACCGCTGGCTCACGGACGTTTGGTGCGGCGATGGCATCGTTCGGGATTTTCTTCGCAGCGATCACGCTGGTTTCCGTGCAGATCAACGAGTTTGCGAGAGCGGCGTCCGGCATGTCGATTGCCGTCCTGGTTGGAGCCTATGTTATTCGCGGCTTCGGGGACATGCTGGAGAATCCGCTGGAATGGATGCCGCCGTCCGGACTCGCTCTGCAAAGCGCACCATACGTTGATAACACCATCTGGCCGCTGGCCGTGCTTGTTGCTGTCTCGGTCGCGCTCGTACCGGTGGCGCTTGCGCTAAGTGACCGACGAGACGTCGCCGCCGGTCTTCGCCAGCCCCGCCCGGGCCCGGCGAACGCGTCAACGTTTCTTGCCCGTCCATTCGGCATGGTTGTCCGGAGACAGCGTGGATCGCTGATGGCGTGGGGGACCGGCATCGTCCTGTTCGGCCTGGCGTATGGTTCGATGATCAATGAGATCGGCGAGCAGTACGGCGATAATCCGATGGTACAGGATTACTTCGTGGCGCTGGGGCTCGATACACAGCAACTCACCGAATCTGTGATCGCTATGGTGGTCATGTTCATGGCGCTGCTCGCATCGCTGTTTACGGTGAGCACAATCACCCGGCTCCGGTCCGACGAGACGTCCAACCTGGCTGAAAACCTGCTGGCAACCGCCGTCTCCCGCATTCGCTGGGCTGGTGAATCCCTCGTATTCGGGCTCGTGATGCCCACGTTGATTCTCCTTCTAACCGGGCTGGCGGGTGGCGCGTTGTACGCGGCGGATACTGGCAACTGGAACGATATGTGGACATTCACCGGTGCGATCATGGCCTATGCGCCGGCACTCTGGCTTGCGGCGGCGGTCGCCGTTGCCGTGTTCGGCATGATTCCGAAAGCGATGTTGCTTGCCTGGTTTGTTCCAGCGTATGGCTTCTTCGCACTGATGATTGCACCGTTGATGGGACTTCCGGGATGGATGAATGATCTCTCCCCGTTCGAGTACGTTCCGCGTATCCCCTCGGTGGACTTCGAGGCGATGCCGCTGATCGTCATGACGGCGTTGGCGCTCGTGTTGATAGTTGCGGGCCTGCTCGGAATCCGGTCTCGGGACATGGAGTTCGTCTGACCGCTGGTTGCCGACAATTACGACAACACCTTTCCCGTCCCCTTCGACATCCGCCGGCTCCTTGATTGGGGCCGGCGGGTGTTGTCTGGAAGAAGTCGCCTTCACCCCCGGTCTCCCTCGGCTCCGCTCGGGACAGGCTCTCTCCCGATTCTGGGAGAGGGGTGAGTTTGTAACCACTCTCCTTAGTCAAACCTGATGCTCAGGCAGGTTCCTTGACGATGCTGCTAGAAACGACAGCTCTAGACTGCCCACGCATATTCCATAGTAACGCAGCGGCGGCGGTCAGGCTGGCGACGGTGAAGAAAATCCAGAAGTACAGCAATCCGCCCGATTCCAGACCGGCCCGCTCCATGAACACGCCCATCGAGATCAACGCCAGGGCGTAGGCCGCCCCTTTGACGTTCACCATCACCGCCAGCACGTAGCCCCACGGTTCTCGCTTCCAGAGCCACCAGGCCGCCAGCCCGACGGCCGGGAGCAGCACTCCCAGATCGAGCGCGAAGACGATCGCCGTCGGATGTCCAGAGTCGATAACCGATTGCGGAACGTTGCCTGTGAACAGGAACGCGACCGACATTCCCACCCAGAGCCCGCCAAGCATCAGGACCCAGAAGATCATGTAGCCGCTGATGAGCCGGGTCGGGACGCGGTCGGTGAACTGGTCACGGATCGCCCGCACGTCGATTCGCGGTAGCGCCCAGATCAGGGAGGCGATTGAGAGCCCGAAGATGGCGGTGTAGACGAGAAAGAGCTCATTGAACGCGGCCGCGAACAGGTAGAAGGCGTAATCGTAAACCGCCAGCCAGAGGAAACCCAGCCAGACCAGCATGCCGCGCACTGATCCACGTCGTGTCAGGTAGATCGCCCCGGCGAAGAGCGGAACAGCGACGAAGAGACGGATGAAGTCCGCCCCTCGCCATTGCGACGTTACCCAGAGGTTGTCGCGATAGAGTCCGTCCGCGAACAACCCGGCAAACGAGGCGACGGCGACGAGCGCGAGCACGATGCCTGACAGTACCAGCGGACCGTTCAATCGATTGATGTTCATTGTTCACTTCCGTACTCAGGCGCCCGGTCAGGCGAACTTTCGCTCTTCCCACTGTCCGACCAGGTACATCCCGGCCATGATGGCGAGGATTACCCCATTCAGTAGCAGACCGATCGCGGCGTCGTGCCGCCAGAGCATTGTCATGGCGACGGAGAAGACCAGTCCCAGGGAGGCGGCCATCGGCCACCAGAACGCCTGTCTCAGCACGCCGATTCCGGCGATGACAAAGCTCAGCGACGCCAGGAACCAGATGCTTCCAAGGAAGATCATCATCGCGTCGCCGGCGCTCGTCAGCAGCACGTTCGGCCGATAGGAAACATCCTCGAAGGTCGCCAGTCCCCATGAACCGAGGATTCCCGGTGTGTGGGCGAATCCGTGCAGGATCATCAGGCCGCCGAGCGCTATCCATGGCAGGTAGTTGAGAAACCGCATAACGCACCTCTAATCGTGTGCCGGACTGTTACGTCAGGCAGAGCCAGCTATCTGATTCAGTCATAACAGGAGAGGCGCGTCAGAGGTGTTTAGGAGGTAGGACATCCGTAACAGAACTGTGTCAAGCGATCCAGAGGACTTTCCTGGTTCGACAAGCGCGATTCATGCGTCCCCGCTGATTGCAGAGGGGTTCATGACCTGAGCGTCCGAAACGATGCTTCCGTCGCGCATATTGACGACGGCGTGGCTGCGGTCGCTGACAGATGGATCGTGGGTGACGATCACGAAGGACTGCTGCTTGCGTTCGTTCAACTCCACAAGCAGATCCATGATCTCGGCAGACATTTCGGTGTCCAGGTTGCCGGTCGGTTCGTCCGCCCAGACGATGGCCGGGTCGTTGGCGAGGGCGCGAGCGATCGCCACGCGCTGTTGCTGGCCGCCGGAGAGCTCGGCGGGGCGGTGGGTCATGCGATCGGCGAGGCCTACCTGCTCCAGCGCTGCTTCCGCCCGTTCTCCGGCGTCGCGACCGCTCATCCCGGCGACGAGCATCGGCATCTCAACATTTTCGATTGCGTTGAGTACATCAAGGAGATTGAAGAACTGAAAGATGAACCCCATCTTCACCGCACGAAGGTCCGACCGCTTGTAGTCGGGCAGTTCATGCAGCCGCTCGCCATCGATGATGATCTCGCCGTCATCAATATCGTCCAGCCCGGCGAGACAGTTCAGCAGCGTCGTCTTTCCGCAGCCGCTGGGGCCCATGATCGATACCATCTGGCCTCGCTCGACAAGCAGATCAACTCCCCGGAGCGCCGGCACGTCCACCTCACCGGTGAGGTACGACTTGTGCACGTTTCGGGCTTCGATGATGTACTCGGTCACGGTTCCTCCTCTTACTCACGCGGGCGTAGCGAGTCGACGACTGACAGGCGAGAGGCCCGCACAGCGGGCAGGATCGTAAACACTGCTGCGGCAAATAGAATCGCGACGGCGATCCGGACCAGACCGCTCGTTGGGATGTAGAAACTGGCGTTCGGGTAGTCGCTCACCTCGTCCAGATAGAAACCGTATCCGGCCAGCAACCCGCACCCAACGCCAACGGCGATACCGATGATGGCGACCAGCATCGCTTCACTCAGGAAGCAGGCCGTAATCATCCCCCGCCGGAAGCCAAAGGCGCGCAATGTCCCGATGTCCCGCTTTCGCTGGTGAACCGCGCGGGTCGAGACGATCGCCAGTCCGGCGATCCCGACAAACAAGCCGACGACGAGAAACGTGCCGATCACATGAAACAGGCGTAACCAGAACGGGAGCCCGAGCCAGTCTCGAATCACCTCGACCCAGACTCCATGGGAAACAAACTCGCGCTCCAGCGCGTCCGCCACGGCGCGATGATTGACTTCGGGATCCAGCCCGACGAGATACCAGTCGGGACTCTGCTCGCTTGACGCGGGGCCGGACAGTAGTGCCTCGTTGTTGAACAGGATTCCGTTTATCGGCGACAACGGCATCATCTGTTCACGGAATATCCCGATCATGCGTTTCTCGTGCACTTCGCCGCTGACCGGATGCTCCAGTAGCAGTGTCTCACCGAGTTCGATTCGCGGTCTGTTTCGACTCCAGTGCTGACCACCCAGGTATCGGTCGCTCCCGACAATCAACCCTGGATCGTCCGCCATCGCCTGCCAGACCTCTTCGTCGGACTCGTACTCCGGAGAGCGCAGAGCGAGGCGGGTGCCCGCGTTCTGGAGAAAGACGTCGTCAACGCCGATGAGCTGCTCCCTGAGCGGCGCGTCGAGGTCAGCTGTGCTTCGGTCCCCCGGGCCGATGAAATCGCCCTGTCGATAACCTGGCAGGTTCATCTGTACACTGCGCAACTCGCTGATCTGCTGAATACTTTCGAACTGTGAGTCGGACGCTGACTCTATTCCGATCGTGAAGTCTGTTATCGGGTTCGCCGGGTTTACGGTGACCAGCGCCGAAAACCCGCCAAGCTCCGTCTCTTCCATGATCTCGGGGTCCAGGAAGTTGTGCTCGACGTTTGCGATCATGACCTGACCGAACGTCAGCATGAACACAACAACCGTGAACATCATAATCGTCAGTGAGGTGCGGATCGGGCGCGCCGAAGGATAGGCCAGCGCCATTCGGACGGTGGGGACCACTGCTCGTAGCCGTGAAAAGATCCAGCGAACCGGAGCGAGAATCAGGGAGAGATTGAGAGCCACCAATCCAATGGCTGAAAACATCAGGATCAGACTGAAGATGATGATCGGCGCCGCTCCCTCGCTAAGTTCATCCTGCACGGCCGGGATGAGCTGTATTCCCGCCCAGACATACGCGATGCAACCGGCAAGCGCGAGCGAGACAACCAGTCGCGCATTGATCAACGGACGCAGCGCGCTTCCCGCGCCGATCAACGCGATCGTCGGTCCGATTAGCCAGGCGGCGCCGGAGTCAGTTGCCGCCGCAAGCGCAGTTATCGCTCCGCCGGCCAGAACGGCAAGAATGGGCCAGATGACCGACCACCATGACCTTGTTCGTAGTTCTTGCTGCTCGAGTCCGCGCATCGCCAGCACGATGTTGATGCGGCTGGTGCGTAGACTGGTGATCAGCACAGTCACGCACGCGAGCAGGATGCCGGCCAGTCCGGAGAAGATCAGCGTCTCTGGCGCCGGCGCAAAAGCGAAGACAAACGACTCAACGCCTTCTTCCCGAAGGATCTGGTTAATCGAGGCGACCGAGATTCTCGCCATCGCAAGCCCGGCCAGAACGCCGAGAGCCGCCGCGAAGACGCTATAAATCAGACCTTCGTACATGAAGAGTCTGACCAGATGCCCGCGCCGCATCCCGAGTGCCCGGATAATCCCGAGCGTGCCCCGCCGTTCCTCGGCGAGCATGACGTAGATGTTCACCAGCAGGAGGATCCCGGTCAGGATCACGAACGAGCTGAACACCACAAACACCACCCCGAATTCTGTGGGTTCCATGTATTCGTCTTTGACGCTCAGGGCAAGAAATGTCCCGCGCGTATCAGCGCCGCGAAGTAACTCCGCCAGCGCTGCCTGGACATCAGGAGCATGCTGAAAGCTTTCCGTTATCGCGCCGCTGATCGAGACGAACATCGTATTGACCGACGGAACATCCTGGGCGAAAAGCTGCTGTCCTTCCTCGAGATTGATCAGTGCGGTACCGCGGTCCGGATTGAACACGACCTCGCGAACCCCGGCGATTCCCGCGGTCGGCACAATCTCATCTACCGTGAACGAGATTGGTTCATCGCCGACGAACAGCTCCACTCGATCTCCGGCGGTAAGATCTAGCGATTCGGCGAGCTCGTCCGAGGCGATGATCCCTCCGGGTTCAGGTTGCGGAATCGCCGGGGGATTGTCTCCAAATTCGGCGAGCTGGTCCCAATCGAGCGCGATCGTCGATATCCGCGGCGCGACCCGCATCAGTTCGCCGGTCTCGCCATGCACGCTTTGCGCGGCGATTCGTTCGTGAATCACCGGTAGCATTCCGTTTACCCACACGTCGCTCCCGGCTCGATCCAGTTCGTTGTTGATGTTTTCGACGGAAGCGCGCTCCGTGAGGGTTTCGTCAAAGAGCGCGTTGCCACTGCCCTGCGGGTCCGGGAGCGTAGCGATCAGATCAATTTCACCGAGGTGACGCTCGATCAGGGCATGAGAACCGTCACGCGTTGTCTCGTAGACGACTAGAGAACCGGCGATCATGGCGGTACCGACCATTGACCCGGCGATGACGAGCGCGGAACTGGCCGGCCAGCGGATCACGTTGCGAATTGCGATGCGACGCAGAACAGGGTTGAGGATCGCGGAGACGATCACCGCAAGGATAAGTACGCTGGCCAGGCCAGTCAGGACGACCCAAATGGACATATCGACGGGCGCCGCCTTTCAGCAGGTAAC
>SKTL01000007.1 GCA_007122555.1 Thermomicrobiaceae bacterium
GATCTTGGCCAGCACGGCGGGGTGCCGATAAGTGTTTCCGGTTACCATCAGGCCCAGCCGGATGCGCTCCGTCTCGGCCGCCAGCGCGGCCAGAAGTGTCCAACCGTCAAGACACGGGCCGTCGAGGTCGCCTTGAATCGGCGCGAAGTGATCGAACAGCCAGGCGTGTTCAAATGCGTCGATCCCGTCCGCCTCTTTCCAGACACGGAGCATGTCGGCGTATTCGGCGTGATTCTGGGCGGTCTTGACGCCAAATCGAAGGTGCGCCACAGGTCATCCTTTCAAGGCCGCTCCGACGATCCCGGCGCGGTCAGCTGCGTTTCAGCGGTGTCTACGAGCATATACTCTAGCATCGGGAACCTTCAGCGGTCAGCAATCAATTCTTCGCTCGCGTACAGCTGGTCTAACCGACCCCCAAATCTGAGAGGAAACTGGAACATGAGTCAAGGACGATGGCCGGATGGCAAGGCGGCGGCAATCAGCATTACGCTGGACAACATGGGTGAAGCGGCCGAGTTACAGCGCGGCGCCTGGCCGGACGATGCGACGATCGGTCTTCACCATTCTGTGACAGAATCGCTCCCGCGGATCCTTCGCATTCTTGGAGATTGCGACATTCGCGCCACGTATTTTGTTGAAGGGTGGAACGCCGGCATCTACGGCGGAGCGATTCAGGCTGTTCGTCACGCCGGACACGAAATCGGGTTTCATGGCTGGCGACATGAGCCCTGGTCAACGCTCGACGAAGCGACTGAAAGGGAACTGATCGAACGAAGCCTGAACGGATTTTACAAGCTCAACCTGACAATTCAGGGGTTTCGTCCACCTGGAGGTATCCTGACCGATTCAACAGTCTCACTTCTGGCGGAACGAGGGTTTGCCTATTGTTCTCCGGCGGGAGCTGATGCAGCGATTGATGATTCCATTGTCTATCTGCCCTTTGAATGGCAGGGGATCGACGCCTACTACTATTCAGAAGGATTCGGCGGGTTGAGAACGGCGAAAGGCGATCAGGAACGGCCGTTGAATCCCGATGAACTTGTCGATCGCGTCGAATCACTGATCGATCAGCGCATCGAGACCGGCGGATACACAGCGTTGCTGTTCCATCCGTTTCTGGAAGTCGACGAGCAGCGGATCGATGCGATGTGTCGGATTCTGACGCGCGTGTCAGAGGATGATCGAATCTGGTGCGCCCCTGCGCGCGAGATTGCTTCCTGGATTACTGCGCACCGTTCCAACTTCGAAGCCGATCCGAAACTCGACACTACCAGCTGGTCGAGATAGTCCGACGATGAACCTGACATCGTCAGACGCATGGGCCCGCCCGAATCCTGTTGCTCTTGTTTTCGTTGGAGGCACACAGGTTCACGCACCCCTTGATTAGGTTGCCACCTGCTGCACCACTTCCTCCGCAAGTCGATCAACGATGTCAGCCGGGAATGGCGCCTGCAGATAGAGAATTATGTGGGAAATGCCGGCGGCAGTGAACTCGTTCAACTGATCGATTGCCGTCTGGAGATTGTCGTAGTCCACACGGGATTGCATCGAGAGGCGTATCTCCGACGGATCACGACCGATGTCCGCGCAGTGCTGATGCAGGACATTCACTTTGTGCTTGAAAGTGTCGATATCCCCGCCATTGAAGCTCCAGATGTCCGCGTACTTCGCGGCGATTCTCAATGTCATCTTCTCGCCGTTTCCACCGATGATGAACGGTGGGTGCGGCTTCTGAATCGGTTTCGGTTCGTGCCGGGCTTCTTGTAGCTGGTAGTGCTGCCCGTCGAAATCGGTCAAATGCTGGGTGAAAAGGCGCTTCCAGATCTCGCACGCTTCTTCGAATCGTCGCAGCCGTTCCCCCGGTGCATAGAGCGGAATCCCCATGCTGTGATGTTCGTACTCGTTCCAGCCGGCGCCGACGCCGAAATCAAGCCGACCTCCGGAGACGACATCGACCGTCGTCGCCATCTTTGCCAGCACACCCGGGTGTCGGTAGGTGTTTCCGGTGACCATCACGCCCATGCGGATTCGCTGCGTTTCAGTTGCCATTGCCATCAGCAGCATCCAGCCATCCAGGCACGCGCCGTCCAGATCTTTCTGAACGGGCGCCAGGTGATCGTACGTCCAGGAGTGGTCGAACGCGTCATTCCTGTCTGCGTCTTTCCAGACCCTGAGCATCTCCTCATACGTGGCGTGACCCTGAGCCGCTTTCACCCCGAAACTGAGGCGTCCCATTCTGCGTTCCCTTCAGGTGGACGAGCATATTGATTGTTCTTTCACCAGACCTGGTTCACTCTAGCACGGCGCGGGTCATACAGATGGTTTGCATTGAACGAGAACGGGGGCGATCATGCGACCGCTCCCCGCACCGAGCTTCTCCAGTGGAGGCTGACTAGTTGACGGTGATCCGGAAGACGCCGCCACCCTCTTCGAAATTGAGCGCGTAGATCTCGCCGTTGTGATCGAGCCCGAACGCGTTGATCATGAGATCCGAGTGAATGAGCTCCTCTTTGACCCACTCGCCGCCCACGTTTTCAAGACCCCAGATCCGGCCGCTGCACCAGTCGCCGAAGAAGTAGATGCCCTCGAGCTCCGGATACGCTTGACCGTGGTACGGATAGCCGCCGATGATGGCGCATCCCTGGGATGGATTCTCGTAGGTCGCGACAGGCATCGTCAGGCCTTCTTTGTCGCACTCGTCGGCTTCCCAGCACTGGTCGCCTTCCATGATTGGCCAGCCGTAGTTCTCCCCGCCCGTGCTGTCCGCCGGTTGAAGGTTGACTTCTTCGACCGCCCATTGCCCGACATCGACCATGTACATATCGCCGGTCTCCGGGTCGAACGAGAATCGCCATGGGTTGCGTAGCCCGTAGGCCCATATTTCGTCCCTGGCCTCAGCGTCATCGACGAACGGGTTGTCGGGTGGAATGGCGTACGGATCGCCGCCGTCCACATCGATGCGCAGGATCGAACCGAGCAGCGTTCCGGGGTTCTGAGAGTTCCCGTGGGGATCGCCGGGGTCTTCCCCATCTCCGAGGCCGATATAGAGATAGCCGTCGGGGCCGAACTTCAGATTTCCGCCGTTGTGACTGTAATGCGGTTGTTCAACTTCCAGGATCGGCGTTTCACTCTCTCGCACCGCGATCCGCCGATCTTCCGAGAGCTGGAAGCGGGAGACCATCGTGTCCTCGTCGCCGTGCGTAATGTAGTAAACGTAGAAATAGCCGTTTTCCGCGAAATCAGGGTGCAGGGCCATGCTCAGGAGACCCTGCTCGACCATCGCGTGTTCGATCTGCTCGTGAATGTCCAGCAGCGGTTCTTCGCGCACGACTCCATCTTCAACGACCAGGATGAGTCCAATTCGCGAAACGACGAAGAGTCGATCGCTCCCATCAGTTGCCGCGACCAGATCCGTCGGTTGAACAAATCCGTCTGCGAAGAGTTCCAGATCAAGGTCGATTTGCTGCAGACGGCCATGGTCGCGTTCTGACTCCGGTTCCGCAGTTGCGGTAGGGTCTGGCTCTGGATCGGCGCCCTCGGGCGTCGGCTCGACAGTCTCGACGGGCGTCGCGCCAGTATCGTTGCTGTCAATCGCATCGTCGTCCCCGCCGCACGCGGCCAGTAAACTAACGCCGAGAATCAGGCAGAGGGCCATCATCATTGCGCCTTGATGTCGTGAAGCGAATAGCATCAATGCTCCTTCAGATCCGATGATACACGTCTTGTGATTGCAACAAGCGTCCGTCAATACCAGACGGCGCCGCTCAAGGGAACACGATTACGCGATTCGTGGCAATGACCTGCCGCGGCAGGTGGACGCCTGTGCGGGTTGTGGGGTAGACTGTTGACGGTGTCGGACCGGGTATTCCCTGTCCGATGTTCATGCCGATGTAGCTCAGTAGGCAGAGCAGCTGTTTCGTAAACAGCAGGTCGGCGGTTCGAGTCCGCCCATCGGCTCCAAGTCTCTGGAGCATCCCCTCACTGGTTTCGGTGGGGGGTTGTTGTTTAATTGTGCTGATCGTGCTGACCACAGTTCAACCGGCGTGACATGCGTCGTTCCTCCCTCGCAAAGATGCCCTCCGGAGTTGATGTGCGTTTCTGCAACAGGAACTACATCACCCGGCTCCGCGTTCCGGAACTGGCGATCGGTCTTCAAGCGCCTCGTGCGATGCTCCGACTCGACATGGCGCGATTACCCTGCAGAAGCGGTCCGGCTACAGGCGATTGCTATGATTATCCTCGTGCATACGCCCGATGAATCATTGGGGCATTCTAATATCGGTCTGCGTAATCACGCGGGTTGACGGAAATCCGGTTGTGACTAAATTCGCAAATACAAGTAACGGATTTTGATTATCTCACTTGGAAACGCCAGGTCATGTGCGAAAAATATGCTGAACTTGAATTCCGGTAGATTACGCAGGTAGGGAATCTGTCGTCGCCGTGTTGTCAATCGCGCCTTCGCTTTATACAATGCGATCCATTATCGCCTATCTGAGGATATGCAAGTTACGCAAGTGTGAGAGGGGGCAAGAGCCTGTCATGACTGATCATAGGAACGGCGCCGGAAGGCATCAGAACGAGGAGTTGCTGGGATCGTCAATGACCCGACGCTCGATCTTGCACAAGGGCGTTGTGCTCGGGCTAAGCATCCCCATGACCGCGTCGATCCTCGCGGCATGTGAGCGTGACGACGTCGTTGATAACGAGCCAGCTGTTGAACTGAATGACGATGATGACGAGCCAGCTGTTGAACTGGATGACGATGATGACGAGCCAGCTGTTGAACCGGATGACGATGACGACGATGGAGACGAGCCGGTGGACGATGGCGATGATGACGAACCGGTCGTTGACGACGACGTCGAGAGTATTTTCGGCGACGATTACGAGCCGCCGGAACACACTGGCGGCCAGATCGTGTACGGGTCATTCTCCGACGCGGCGACGATGAACCCGGTGCTCTCGCAGGATACGACCTCGTCCGGGGTTATCAACATGTTCAGCAGGGCAATGATCATTAACCACCCGCTGACGACAGAGCCACATCCGCAGCTTGCCGAGTCCTGGGATATCACCGACGACGGCATCGAGTACACCTTCAATCTGCGCGAAGATGTCACCTGGCATGATGGCGAACAACTCACCGCGCAGGATGCCGTCTTCACCTATGAGACGCACATGCACCCGGATACCGGTTCGCCGCAAACCGCGGAGCTTACCGATCGAATTAACATGGTCGAAGCCCTGGATGATTACACCGTTCGATTCACGCTGAACTTCCCGGCATCGCCCTTCCTGCAGGCCAACTGCATCTACCGGCTGATACCGGAACACATTCTTGGTGACGTAGAGCCGGCGGATATCGCGTCGCACGACTACTCGATCGGCACAGAAGGCGTCACCATCGGCTGCGGGCCGTTCCAGTTTCAAGAGTGGGTCTCAGACGACCACATCACGCTGGTGAAGTACCCGGACTACTACGAAGGCGAACCAAATATCGACCAGTGGATCATGCGGATCGTCCCGGGCGACACTGTCCTGGCTCAGCAGCTCATCACCGGCGAGTTGGACATTGGTTCAGTTCAGGCGTCCGACTTCGACAGTCTGGACGCGCAGGGCAACGTAGACGTCCACATGTACGACACCTTCAACTTCACGTTCTACGCCTACCAGCTCGATGAGGAGCGCACCACGTTGTTCCAGGAGCGCGAGGTGCGCCAGGCGTTGCTCTACGCGCTCGATCGAGAGGCCCTCGTCTCCGCGATTCGCTTCGGCATCGGGGAAGTTGCGACGGGAACCATGCCGGCGCCGTCCTGGGCGTACAACCCTGAAGGTATTGATCGGCATTACGAGTACGACCCTGACCGGGCGCGTGAGTTGCTCGATGAAGCTGGCTGGGTCGAAGGCGATGACGGAATCCGCGAGCGCGACGGCGAGCGATTCTCCTTCGAGATCTATACAAACGCTGGCAATGAAATCCGCGAGCGGTATGTCGCGGTGATGCAGCAGCAGTGGCGCGAGATCGGCGTCGAGTGTACCCCTCAAACCGAGGCGTGGAGCGCGTTCCTCGATCGCATCACCGGTACGCGCGACTTCGAGATGTTCCTGGTTGGCTTCTCCTGGGGCGTCGATCCACATCAGGAGACGATGTGGCACACGGATGCGCAGGAAGGCGGCTTCAACATGAACCGCTACAGCAATCCGGACGTGGACGACTTGCTCGGGCAGGCGCTCGCAACGACTGACTGGGACAAGCGAACCGAGATCTACACGGAGATGCAGAACCTTGTTCTGGAGGACCTGCCGGCTGCGATTCTCGATTTTCCGAAGGGCGTCGTTGGAGTCAACACCCGCGTTCACAACGTGTTCCCGACTGACGTTGATTACGATACGTTCAGTTCAAACGCGCACGAATGGTGGGTCGAGGAATAGATCGCTACGTCGTCTGATGCCGCACCGGCTGGGGTGGGTCAGGACTCACCCCACGCCGGAAGCGGGATGACGTCCCTCGATATCGACTTGGTGCTCGGGCCCTGCTCGGTGAGGCTCCTTTCGGAGGTTCGGAATCGCCGTGCTTTGGGAGTTCAGGGATTCTTCCTGAAGCGCACAGCAGGAGGATCGGCTAATGGGTCGTTTCGTGTTGCGACGACTGATCCAGATGATCCCGCTGCTGATCGGGATTACGATCATAACCTTCGCCCTCGCCAATCTGGTTCCCGGCAGTCCGGTCTCGAATCTGGAGCTCGATCCCGGAGCGCGGCCCGAGGACGTGCAACGAATCAGGGCGAACCTCGGGCTTGATGAGCCGCTTCACGTTCGTTAGGTCGTCAGTGCTTCCAACCTCGTCCAGGGAAATTACGGATTATCGTTGCGGACGCACAGGCCAGTGCTCTCGATTATCCTGGAACGATTGCCAAACACACTCCTTCTGACGGGAACCGCATTACTTCTCGCACTTGTCTTCTCGATACCCGTAGGCGTCTACGCGGCGCTGAAACGCAACTCGATATTCGATCAGTTCGCAACGATGGGCGCCGTTGCCGGCGTCGCCGTCCCGAACTTCTGGCTGGGACTGATGATGATTCTGTTGTTCTCGGTCATGTTCAGAGAATGGGGTTTGCCCGCTCTCCCGTCCGGGGGAACGCACGCGATCGGGACGGGCGGAGATCTGCTCGATCGATTGAAACACTTGCTCATGCCGGCGTTCGTGCTTGCGTTCTCTGCGACAGCGGCCTGGACGCGGTATATCCGTTCGCAGATGATCGAGGTGCTGCGTCAAGACTACATGCGCTCCGCCCAGGCAAAAGGCCTGAAGGATCATATCGTGACGTATCGCCACGGACTGCGAAATGCGCTGCTTCCCCTCGTTACCCTCATGGCGCTGGAAGTTCC
>SKTL01000087.1 GCA_007122555.1 Thermomicrobiaceae bacterium
CGGCGGATCTTCGATCAGAACGGTCTGGGCGGGATCAAACGATGCGTCACGCAACGCGTCGATCTGCGCTTCATGCTCCAGATCAATCACCTCGGAGACGAACCATGCGCGGGGCAACGACGCAGACCGCTCCCACAGCTGGTTGCCGGCCGAGCTCTCGAAGGCGAGTTCGAATCCATCCGACGGATCCAATTCAGGAGAGAGAACCACATAGCGAAGGTTGAGCAGGTTGTAACCCGGGTTCTCGGGCGACTCTGACAGGACGTTGAAGATTGTGGTGTATGCCGAAGGCTGCATCGGATCGAACACGCCGCTGGCGACATGGATTCCATCAATCACCCCGAAATTCGGCAACAGGCCGGGATGCTGGACCTCAATCCGAAACGGTTCTCCGGGAGCCATCCGCTCCTGCAGAAAAGCCGTGATCTCAGGCTCCCGGTAGCTGGCGACGAGATCCTCTTCAGTCGGATTGAACGGCATCGTCGCCGAGAACAGGTCAAGCGCCAGCACCGCTGTAAGCGCAATTCCCAGCGCCGCTTCACGCAACAGACGCAGTCGCATCAGCCAAAGGATGCATGTCAGGAGCGACAGAAAGATCAGCAGCATCCAGAGGTTCTCGACAGTAATCACCGGGCGGTTCGAGGGGGCGTCCACGCCAAGGATCTTCGTATAAAACACGGGAATAATGATCAGTCCGATCGCTCCGATCACCACGATGAGGATGCGGATCGACCGGCCTGTGACGCAGTTCCAGTGGACATCCGGTTGGGGCATTCGTCTTGCAAGATCAGAAACCGCCAGTCCGGCCAGGACGGCCAGGGCCAGGTTGAAGTAGACATATGCCCGAGCCGGGGCCCGCACCAGATCGAACCCGGGCACAAACTGATAGAACCAGCCGTGCACGGGAGCAGCAGGCCCCAGCGCATACAGTAACGCCAGAATCGCCAGCGCCGCAAAGAAGATGCGATGCGCGCTCGGGCGCAACACGATGCCGATCACGGCAACAACGATCGTCGTGACTCCGATGTATCCCCAGATCTCCCCGCTCGAAAACGCTCCCCAGTAATCCGTCGGATTGCTGCCGAACACGGTGGGGAGGAAAAGCTGCAGCAGCGCAACTGGTTGGACGCTGAATTCACTCGCCTGGTCATAGCTGAGCGTCGATCGGACAGAACGCTGAGCGAGTTGCAGCGAGGGCAGGATCATCGGCGCAGCCAGCAACAAGCCCGCACTGATACCGGCTCCAAACTGAAACGCTGCTGTCGCTCCCGCTCGACTCCAGAGCCCTCGCCATGCGTCTCGACTGGATCCTCGCTCCAGATCCGGATGTCCGATTCCGGGGATCGTCACGCCCGCCTGCTGGGCCATCAGGAAGAGCCACCAGATCGCTATCCCGCCCAGCGCGAAGAGCAGGGTCTGCTGGTGCCCGCCTGAGGCGGTCAGGAACACCAGAAGAGCCAGTACGGCTCCGTTCAGCCAGGAACGCTGTCCAACAAGGCGCAGCACCGCCCAGAAGAGCCAGGGAAGCCAGGCGGCCGCCGAGATCATCGAATAGTGACCGAGGTGAGCCACGAAAAACCCGCCATAGGCGAACAGCACCCCGCCGGCCACCGCGCCGATACGTCCCGCGCCCAGCGCCCGAAGGAGCAGGTATCCGCCGAGCGATGCGATCAGATAGTGTCCGATCGCCAGCCACTCCAGCGTAGCGTAGGTAAACGGTTGTGCGGTCAGATGGGCGATCAGGTTCGGCGGATAAATCACCGCAGCCTGGAAGTTTCCCAGTTGCGGCATACCGCCATGCAGGAACGGGTTCCAGAGGGGAATCTCACCGCTGCTGACCCTGTCGGCGGAGTAGGCATGAAGCGTAAAGAAAAACGAATTGAGATCGCCGCCGCCTCGAGGGAGATGGGCGCCGGAGAACATCGGTCGCCAGAAGAACAGCGCGTTCGCAACAAACAGGGAACCGATTGCCAGGTTCCGCGGCAACCGTTCTGGGCAGGCGTCGCGCCGTCGCCAGGCGAACAGTAATGTAAGAATCCAGATGGCGACCAGGACGATCAACAGCCAGAACGGCAGGAGGCCGTCGGTTCGCGCTGTCAGATCAACGCTGTCCGCTCCCACACGCCCCCCATTCCGGCGTCAGGCATTCGCCAGCTAGACGTTGAAGAGGAAATGCACAACGTCGCCATCCTGCATGATGTAGGTCTTGCCTTCGCGGCGCAACGTTCCAGCTTTGCGCGCCTCTGCCCAGCCGCCAGCACTGATGAGGTCATCATAACTGACGATTTCCGCCCGGATGAAACCGCGCTGAATGTCTGAGTGAATCTCGCCCGCTGCTTCGACCGCAGGCGTATTCCGGCGGATCGTCCAGGCCCGGTTCTCATCTTCCCCGACCGTAAAGAACGAAATCAGGCCGAGCAGATCGTAGGAGAGACGGATCACTCGCTCCCGGCTTACCTGATCGATCCCCATCTCGGAAAGGAACATCGTTGCGTCGTCCGCATCAAGCTGTGCGATTTCCGCTTCGATCTTCCCGGCAAGCGCATCGATCGCGACACCCTCGCGACCAAACCGCTCGCGCGCGGTCGCCAGGAGTTCCTCGGTCTGATCGCCGAGTTGATTCTCATCGACATTGATCAGCACGAGCATCGGCTTCTCAGTAAGAAAACCGAACCCGCGAATCAGCCGGCTATCCTCCGGCGTGAGATCGACATCCCGCACCAGGCCGCCGGCTTCCAGCTTTTCCTGCAATTGCTGCAGGATGACGCCCTCGCGCTCGGTGTTCTCACGCTCTGAGCCCCTGAGCTTGTTGATCTGGTCTTTGATGCGGGCAAGCCGGCGCTCGATCAGCCCAAGATCCGAGAATGTCAACTCCATCTGCAACGTTTCGATATCGCGCAACGGATCGATCGATTCCTCGGGGTGAGCGACTGAATCGTCCTGGAACGCGCGAACAACGTGCACCAGCGCGGCGGCCTGACTCAGGTACCCCAGAAGACGGCCGCTCATTCCTTTTTCAGCAACGCCTTTGGTGAGACCAGCGACGTCATAGTACTGAACCTCCGCGGGAACGATGCGCTTCGGCTTGAACATGTCGTTCAGGATGTTCAAGCGGTCGTCCGGCACTTTCACCGTCGCCAGATTCGGTTCATCGTCGCCGGTTGAGTACCCGCCGGTTTCGGCTGTCGCCTGCGTCAGCGCGTTGAAGACCGTTGTCTTCCCGCTCTGCGGCAATCCCATGATTACCAGTTCCAGACCCATGCGTTGCTCCCCGCTCTCCGTTGCAGCAAAATCAGCATGCCCCGCGATTAGCAGGCAACATGCTCGACACAGGTTTTACCACGCCAGTGGACACGCTGCTTGAAAGGCGACGAATTCTTCAGAAACCGTACGAATGGACCTGACCTCGCACACCGGAATCGACTAGAATCAAGTCGTAGCGACTAGCTCGCAAACTGAAGGATATCCAGCTGTGAATGCACTCCTCAAACGATTCGTCCACGCGCGCTCACTCGCTGGGTCAATACTCGCCCTGCTCGTCACCAGTCTTGCGCACCGCCGATGGAAATCGTATCCGCGCGGCACGACCACCCACGGTCTACTCGATCTTACCTGTCATCTTGGGACCGCCTGCGCGGTGACACTACCCGTTCTGCCGAATACCAGACACAAACGCCAGTTCGGACTCGTTGCTGTCGGAAGCGCAGTGACGCTCGATCTCGATCACGTCCTCGCGGCGCGCTCGTTCGAGGTCAATAGCTGGATGACGATGCCGAGCCGGCCGCCGACGCATTCGCTCGGCGGGATGATTGCGCTCGCCTGGGCAGTGGAGCGCATGGCGCCCGGGAAGCGACTCTGGCTGGCGGTCATGCTCGGCGTCGGGTCGCATCTTCTTCGCGATCTGGCGACCGGCGGAGCGCCGCTCTGGCATCCACGCCGGGTCATTACCTGGCCTGCGCCCGCGGTAATGGCGAGCTTGCTGCTTATTACGATCGCCGGCTGGTTCCTCGCCGGAATGCCAATCCGACAGCATCCAGACAGGATCCGTCACCGAAACGTCTAATCCGTTTAACCGACACAGAAGTTTCCCGTCGCTCGGCTCGCCGGGCTGTGCTGTAATAGGCGGAAACGAAAGTCGCACGATCACTCCGGCCGGAAGGGATACGCATTCCAATGCTCACAGCGCACGGAAGTCTCGGAGAGTTCCTGGTCGTCGTCTACATCGCCGTGGCGATTTTCGCCGCGATCCTGGCCAACCGGGGAGGATTACCATCCTGGGTCAGCGGTATTGCCCACGGTCTGTTGTCTGTTCAGGTACTCATCGGAATCATCCTGTTGATACGCAACCCATCCGCAGCGCCCTGGCACCACATCGTCTTTGGACTGCTCACGATCCCGGCGCTCGGCTTGATGTTCCCGTTGAAGAAACGTCTCGGGGCGACCCGGGGAACAATCATTGGAGCGATTGTCGTTGCTGTCATGATCACGCTTGCAGTTATCACCGGACTGACGCGATAAAAGACGGCGCCGGGGACTTTCCCTGGCGCCGTGTCGTTACTGCTCGCTGATTAACTGTTCGTCTGTTAGAGCTCACTGATCACGGGCAGAATCAGCGGTCGGGTCTGTGTCTGCCGGTGAATCTCGCGCGAGAGCACGTTCTTCGTCCGGCTGACGAGATAGCCGTGGCTGAATCCGCCCTTGCTGCGCTTCTTCAGGAAGTTCTTGAGTGAATCCTGAGCCCGCTGAAGCGTCTTCTCGTTGATCTGCCCGTTCAACCCCTGAGCTGAAAGATCCGGGCCGGCGATCAGATCGCCGCTCTCCCGGTCGACGATCAGCGTTGCGATAATCACCCCGCTGGACGCGACTTCATCGCGGTTACGCAGGAGCACCTGGTTCTTGCTGATGATATCGACCAGAACGGCTCCGCTCTTAACCGAGCCGTCCTGCCGGCAGTCATGCGGTCCGAACGTCATGACGTGGCCGAGCTCCGGCATCATGACGTGCTCGGGTTTGTACCCCATACCGACGGCCAGCTCTTCGTAGAGTCGCAAATGGCGGTACTCGCCGTGAATCGGGATGACAAACTTCGGACGGATGTGCCGAAGCATCAGCTTCAATTCTTCCTGACTGGCGTGTCCCGAAACGTGGATTGTCGGCTCAAGCGCCGAGTAAATGACCTTGTATCCGCGCCGATAGAGGAGATCGATCGTCTGATAGACAGATTCCTCGTTGCCCGGGATCGGGGTAGCCGAGAGGATGACGGTATCTCCATGCGCCAGACGAATCTGATGATGCTCGCCTGATGCAATTCTGGCCAGCGCCGCCGACGCCTCGCCCTGACTACCCGTGGTAATCAACAGCGTCTGCTCTCGCGGAAGTTTCATCGCGACATCGATATCAACCATCGTGTTCTCCGGCGGCTGGAGATAGCCCAGCTCGGTGGAAACTCTGGTGCTCTGCTCCATGCTCCGGCCCGTGATGGCGACTTTACGTCCGTGCCTGGCGGCGGCTCGAATCGTCTGATCAATCCGCGTGATATTCGAGGCGAACGTCGTGAGAACCACGCGCCCCTTCGCCTCGCCGATGACGCGATACAGCGTCTCGCTTACCACCGCTTCAGACGGCGTGTGTCCCTCGCGTTCAACCCGGACGGCGTCGGAGAGCATAACCAGTACGCCTTCATCACCAATCTCTCGCATGCGCTCTTCGTCACTCGGCGGGCCAAGCGGCGGCGTCGGATCGAACTTGAAGTCGCCGGTGTGAACAACCCAGCCCAGGTCAGTCTTCAGGCCAACAACATTCGCGAAAGGAATACTGTGGGTAACTGAGATGAACTCAGCGGTGAACTGCTTGCTGATCTTGTACTGTTCTCGCGGCTGAATAACGTGCAACTCGGCGAGATCGGCAACGCCCATCTCTTCGAGCTTGGCTTTGACCATAGCCATCGCCAGCTCGGAGCCGTAAATCGGGATGGGAGCCATCTTCTTCAATTGCGGAAGCAAGAACGGCAGCCCGCCGATGTGATCTTCGTGGCCGTGGGTAATCAGAATGCCTCGGAGTTTGTTGGCGCGTTCAAGGACGTATGTAATATCCGGGATGATCAGATCAATCCCGCGCATCTCGTCTTCCGGGAACTTGGTTCCGGCGTCAACGATCACGAGGTCCCCACGGTATTCGATCACCGTGAGGTTCTTGCCAACTTCGCCAACTCCGCCGAGGGAAATAACTCGTACTCTGGGTTTCGCCATCTGGCGCGTGCCTCCTCATAGTTCTTAACCGATCAACCAACACCGACATCTGGCAGGCGAACGATCAAGCGGGTACTCCGGAGACTCGCAGCCGTGCGCGGTGGTCGGGCAGCTTCGCAAACTGGAAAACTGTCATACTGCGAGCGCAGCGACAGCTAACTTTGATGCTAATCATAACCCTTTTGCGACCCGCCGTGTGACGAAACAGCCGCATGCCGAGAATTCATCGGTCCGATCTGTTAGATTTGACCTGCAATTCAGGTGAATTCCTCTCGAAGGATTGCCCGTTCTGAGCCAGGTATCGCAGGAGCGCCGAATGACATTGCCGGAAACGCCGGAGTCCTATATCGCCGGTCTTGCGCCGGGTCGTCAGGAGCTGGTTGCGTCGATTCGCGAGACGGTGAACGCAAATCTCGATTCCGGTTTTCAGGAACTGGTCGATTTCGGGATGATCGCCTGGTGCGTTCCCCTTGAACGCTATCCTGACACCTATAATGGTCATCCGTTGATGTATGCCGCGCTCGCCGCTCAGAAACGGTACGTTTCGCTCTACCTGATGGGGATCTACGCGGATCCGGTCGCATCGCAGCAGTTTCAGGACGAATACGTGAAAACCGGCCGCAAACCGAATATGGGCAAGAGTTGCGTCCGATTTCGTAAACTCGAAGACGTGCCGCTGGATTTGATCGGACGGGCGATCGCCAGTCATACGGTCGAGTCATACCTGGAGGTGACTCAGCGGACGACACGGCGCTGACACCCGTTCAAGACATGCAACGGGCGCCGGTGATATCGATCGCGCGAACCGGGAAGGAAAGCGATGACTGTTCTACTCTATCTCGACGATCCAGAATTGCGCTCGTTCGACGCGCGCGTCGAGTCGACCGTCGAGGGCGCGGGAGTCGTTCTGGACCGGACCGCCTTCTACCCCGGCGGCGGCGGGCAACCAGCGGATACTGGATTGCTCAGGAATAGTGACTGCGAGTATCGTGTCAACGGGATGAAGCGTATTGATGGAGCGATCGTCCATCTGCTCGATGCGGAGAACGGACTGCCCGGCGCCGGCGCGGCTGTTCACGGCGAGATTGACTGGGATACACGCTACAAGCTCATGCGCAC
>SKTL01000180.1 GCA_007122555.1 Thermomicrobiaceae bacterium
ATAGTCATTGAACCAGCGAACCCACATGAACTGAATGCGATGCTCCCACATGCGTTCGTAGGTTTCGACCGGCTCACCCTCTTCGTGGTCGATTTCCATACCCAGGTTCTGATTGAGCATCTGGATGATCACCTCAGCCACGGCGCGAGGCGCGTCGCCTTCTTCGCGGTGAGTCAGGGTGATCGGCGGCCAGTTCTCTCCGCCTTCGTACGGAGTTCCCTCAAGCAGCGACATCGCCTTTTCCGGATCGTAATCGGTGTACTCCGGATAGGTGTTCTCGTCGAAGCCCGGGGCTCCCGGCGGCTGGAACGTATACGCGGGAGTTGCGAGACCCCGTAACACCTGATTGACGATCGTGTCCCGGTCGATGGCGTGGCCGATCGCCAGGCGAACGTTAAGCTCGTCGAACGGTTCCACGTTCGGATCCGGCACCAGATACCAGGTGCCGGTCAGGTTGTAGCGGTGCATTTCCTCGGAAAGTTCCGGATCATTCTCGACTCGCTCAAGTTGACCGAGCTGACCGCGAAAGTGCCAGTCGATCTCGTCGTTCTCGTAGGCAAGCTGTGAGGCGTCACTGCCGATAATCGGACGGACAACCCGCTCCAGCGTGATCGGATCCGAGTTCCAGTAGCCGTGGTTTCGCACGAGATCGACCGTGACGTCATGATCCCAGCGTTCGAGCGTCCAGGGGCCATTGGTGACGATGTTCTCGGCTTCGGTCCACTGATCGCCGTGCTCCTCCACGGACGGCCGGTGAGACGGCGCGGCCGCAATATACGAGACGACGGTCGGCAAGTACGCCCGGGGTCCCTCGCAGACGACTTGCAGCGTGAGATCATCAAGCGCCTCTACGCCGACATCGTCGATCTCCACGCCCTCCTCGCCGGTGTTGAACGGCTCGGCGTTCTCGATGTCGTAGAGGAAGCCCGCATACGGCGCCGCGGTCTCGGGATTGAGCTGGCGCTTCCAGGACCACTCGTAGTCGTGCGCCGTTACCGGGTCGCCGTTGCTCCACTCTGAGCCCTCGCGGATGTGGAAGATCCAGGTGACGGCGTCATCGGTTTCCCAAGATTCGGCGATATCTGGGTCGACCTCGAGATCGGTGTTGAACTGCCCGAGCATGACGAAGAGGTTAAAATCACCGCCGCAGTAAAGGTCCTTGTTGAAGTCGTGGCTCTGCGGGTCGCGCTCGAAGTTGCGTCGGAACACCTGCTCGGCGGCAAGGCCGTCCGCAGGAGCTTCATCGTCATCGTCTGGCTCTTCATCCGGCTCGTCGACGTCTTCTTCCTCGTCATCGTCCGGATCAGGCTCGTCGGCCGGCTCGTCCTCATCGTCATCAGGCTCGTCGACCGCGACATCTTCGTCATCGTCGTCGTCTTCACACGCGGCCAGCAAGGTCATTGTCGCCGCGGCGCCGGACATCGCGCCAGCCAGCTTCAGAAAGCCGCGCCGATCCATGCTGATGGAGTCAAAACGCCTGCGAAGAAGGTCGATCTGTGTGGTGGATCCCCACCAATTGCGGTTGACCATAGTCAACTCCCCCTCTTGGGTACCGTGACATGCACGGGTTTCGATAATCAAACGTTCCCGATGAGATCCGGAATCACGGTCCCGCGAGGTCGGGATGTCATCCGGGCGCACCTTACTGATTCCTCGTGATCACGCTCCTTTCACCCGGGGCGACGGCGCCCTTACCTCTTACCCGATCGCGGATCGAGCGCGTCCCGCAAGCCGTCACCGAAGAAGGTGAAGGCCATCATGACTAGCGCGATCGCTAACGCAGGAAATAGCGATAGATACCAGTAGGAACGGATGTAGCTCTGGTTGTCTCCAACCATTCCGCCCCAGCTCGGCGTTGGCGGGCTGATGCCGACGCCAATGAAACTCAGCGCGGCCTCCGTGAAGATGGCGAGCGGTATACCGAATGTGAGGGTAACGATGATCGGGGTCAGTGCGTTCGGCATCATGTGTTTGGTGATGAGCCGCCAGGGGCCGGCTCCGATTGACCGTGCGGCGAGGACGTGATCCTGCTCGCGAAGCGAGAGGAACTCCGCCCTCGTCACCCTTGCCAGGGTGACCCAGCCGGTGACGCCAATCGCGATGAAGATATTCTGCAATCCGCGGCCGAGCATCGACATGATCAGGATGACGAAGAGCAGTTGCGGGAATGCGTACATGACGTCGACGAATCGCATCAGCAGATTGTCGACCTTACCGCTCATGTAGCCCGCGATCGCGCCAATCGGAACCCCAATCAGCAAAACGATAATCTGGGCTCCAAGGCCGACCGCCATCGAGACACGAGCGCCATAGATCATCCGGCTGAGCATGTCGCGGCCGACGAGATCGGTCCCCATCGGCCACTCGCGACTTGGAGACTGCGTGATCGCTCCGTAATCCTGGTAGGCGTAATGAGATGGAGCTATCAGCGGCGCGAACACTGCCAGAAACGTGATGCCGAGAATGATGATCGCTCCGAAGAGCGCAAGCCGGTTTGAAACCAGCCGGCTGAATGCGTCCCGCCAGAGCGTTCGGTGCGGCCTGGCGGCATGCAGAAGGGCGTCCGATCTCATCGCCTGCGACTGGACACCGGCCCCCGGAGTTGCCGCCTGATCGCCTCCTCGCTTTGGAAAAACTCCCATTATCTTGCAACCCCTTAGCTGAGCCGGATTCGTGGATCAATAACGCTGTACAGCGCATCTACGACGAGATTCATGATTGCCAGGAAGACGCCGTACAGCAGAATTACCGCCATGATCATGGGGTAATCACGCGACGACATACTCTCTACGAAAAACCGGCCCATTCCGGGAACGCGAAAGATGTATTCGACAAAGAACGATCCGGTGGCCACCGCGGCAAACATCGGACCCGCGATCGTCAACGGTGGAATCAAACCGTTCTTGACGGCATGTCCGATGATCACGCGCCGTTGCGCGAGGCCTTTCGCCTGGGCGGTGCGGATGAAGTCCTGATGCAGGACCTCTACCATTGAGGAGCGAACATAGCGGGCGAGAATGCCGAGTGGTTGCAATCCGAGCGCTATGGTGGGCAGAATCCAGTCGACCGGGCTTTCCCAGCCGCCTGTCCTGGGGATGATGTGGAAGCCGAATATCTGCGGGAACACCAGAACGACGATGACTATGAGGAAGATGCCAACGACGAAGTTCGGAAACGACACCCCGAGCACAGCCACAATGCTGGCTATGTAATCAATCGTCCCGTTCCGCTTCACCGCCGCCATCACCCCGAGCGGAACGCCCACGATGATCGCGAATCCCATCGCCATCACGCCCAGATGAAGCGATACCGGGAACGTCGCGGCGAGGATGTCAGTAACTTCACGGGTTCGATAGACGTAGGAGTTGCCGAAATCGAGCCGGACAGCTTTCCAGACGAAGATGACATATTGCTCGTGGAGCGGGCGATCCAGACCGTACTGGCGCATCAAGTTTGCCTGCGCCTCGGGAGGCAACGGATTGGCGTTGGCCGCGGTCGGCTGCAACGGACTTCCGGGAGTCGCGTGCATTACCAGAAAGGTGATCAGCGAAATCGCCAGAAGGGTAGGCACAAGCCAAAAGAGCCGGCGCAGAATAAACTGAAACACATGGTCCCCCTCGCAAATTCGTCCAGGCAGCTGTGGTGCGCAGCTGCTCGCGCGGAGTAAACGACTGTCCGGCGCCTGACGAAGAAACCAACGTATCGCGATGCACGCCCACCTCGTTGTGACTGCGAGATCATCTTGAGTTGTTCGGATTCACGCGCTTGCAAAATAGCACAGACTGTTGCCTCGCGTCAATAGTAATGCGCACTTGCACAGCCGGAATCTATGCAGTGATCACACGCTCAGCTCCAGGCGAGTCATGCCTTCAACACTTCCTTGGGTGTTCGCGCCGCAGCATCGGTCGAAATGTGACGGTGAAATGGACCAGGTGAAGCCGAACACACACGCAACCGCCCCGGGATTATTCACCCGGGGCGGTTCGAATTCGGGTCGCGAAGCTAAGACGTTCTGGCGCTCAGACGTTCGCTTTCTCGGCCTGTTTCTTCTTCTTTTCCATGATGTTGGTTGAGTGGCCGGGATCGAGCCTGGCCGAAGGATCCATATAGGTCACCGCATGGTTCACCGCGATCACCGCTTCGGCCGCGCCGGTGGCGATCAGCTTGAACTTTGATGGATGGGTGACAATATCGCCCGCTCCGAAAACGCCGGGAATCCCGGTCGCCATCGTCAACGGATCAACAACGATCGTGTTGCGCTCGATGGTGAGGTCCCAGGATTTCAACGGGCCGAGATCAGCGACGAACCCAATCGCGATAATCATCTCCTGAGCCGGAACAACATGCTCTTCGCTGGTTCGACTCTGGCGGAAATGCACCTCTTCCAGGTGGCCGTTTCCCCGCACCTCTTTAACTTCATAGAAGGGGTAGTAAAGATCGACCGAAGAATCTTCCAGCTTGCGGACCGAGCTTTCATGCGCCCGGAACTTGCTCCGGTGAATCAGCGTCACGTGACGGGCCATCGGCTCCAGCGTGAGCGCCCAGTCCACCGCGGAATCGCCGCCGCCGACAATGACGACATCCTTGTCCTTGAACCGATCAAGCCCGCGGACAAAATACTGGATTCCACGTCCTTCGAGCTCGGCGATTCCCGGGGCATCCAGCCTCTTGGGCTCAAACGCGCCGACCCCGGCGCAGATAAGCGCCGTTCGGCTCCAGTGCTCCACCTTGTCTGTCACCAGGCGCAGCAAGTTCTCGTCTTCCAGATGCTCGAGCAGTTGAATATCCTCGCCCAGCACCGGTTCGGCGCCAGTGGAAAGGCCCTGCTCGACAGCGGACTTCACATAGTCTTTGGCGAGCACCTGCGGATACCCAGCGATGTCATAGATGTACTTCTCCGGGTAGACGGCGATGAGTTGCCCGCCGAGCTCGTCCAGGCTGTCGATGATCTTCGTGCGCAGACCGCGCATGCCAGCGTAGAACGCGGCAAACAGGCCAACGGGCCCTCCGCCGATAATCGTGATGTCGTAAATGTCTCGCTGCTCGGTCACCTGATCGCGCTCCAACTTCCGGTTCTGTTCGTGGTGTCGCCGGTTTCGTTCAGAGTCTCGTGCTGTTGCACCGGGTTTCAACCCGATTTCCGATTATACCGGTCGGGTAAAGTCGTGTTAGCCGATTTCTTCTAACGCTACCCGTGCGGAGCGTGATCAACAATACGAAGTATCACGCATTCCTGTCCTCCAGCAGAACGAACCTTGCCAGAAAACGACAAGTTGGTTACCCTATCAGGGTAACGGGCACAGGGTGTGCCGCCCGAACGTTGACCACCGGCTGGATCCTTTTGCGCCAAGCAGAATGATCGACATGCTCGACCACCGTCAGACCGAGCGATTGCGTCTACGCGAAGCCGGGAGACAGGTTCGAGCGCCGGAAGGCCTCGGGGTTCGATGTAGTGGAGGAGAAGTGTATGCAACGGTCATTACGAACCTGGCTCTTTGTGCCGGCGCTCCTGCTGACGATGGCCCTGGTCGTCGCAGCCTGTGAGACCGATGACGACGATGTCGACGACGTGGCTGACGCCGACGATGTCGAAATGGTGGACGACACCGACGACGAGGTCGTCGAAGAAGACGACGTCGCGGCGACCGATGATGACGAAGCGGTTGCTGAAGAAGATGACGCCGACGATATGGCTGACGATACGGACGTTGCCGAGTATCCGGATGTGAACGAGCTTCTGGGCGGTCCAATCGTCTTCGGCGACTTCAACTGGGACAGCGCAATGTTCCACAATCGCGTTGTTCAGTACATCATCGAAGAGGGTTTTGGACACGAAACCGACGTCATCCCGGGCTCAACATTGCCAATTCTGCAGGGCCTCGAGGACAACGACATCCACGCCGTGACCGAGATGTGGGTCCAGAACATGCCCGAGTGGTACCACGAAGAAGTTGAAGCTGGCACCTACATTGACCTCGGCGCGAATTATGTCGGCGCCCTTCAGGGCTGGTTCGTCCCAACGTATGTTATTGAGGGCGACGAAGAGCGGGACATTGAACCGCTCGCTCCGGGCCTGAGCCACGTCGATGACCTGCATGATCTCTGGGAGATTTTTGAAGACGAAGAGGACGACTCCAAGGGCCGCGTCTACAATGGCGTCGGTGGCTGGGAAGCCACGGAGATCAATGATGTTCGTCTCCGCAGCTACGGGCTCGACGAGTATTACAACTCGTTCCTGCCGGGTTCCGAAGCCGCCCTGTTCGCGTCGCTGGCCCGCGAGTACGAGCGCGGCGAGCCGTGGATCGGGTATCTCTGGACGCCGAGCTGGCCATTCGCCGAATACGACATGACCTTCATTGAAGAGCCGGAATACACCGAAGAGTGCTGGGAAGAGATCTCCGCCGCTGCGCAGGAACAGGGCGTCGTCGATGAACCGTGCGGCTTCCCGGAAGTCGACGTCAACGTGGTCATCAGCACCGAACTCAACGAGCACGCCCCGCATCTGGTCGAACTGCTCACCGCCTATGAGAGCAACATGGAGCTGACAAACGCGGCGCTGCTCCACATTAGCGAGACCGATGCGACGCCTGACGAGGCCGCCGAGTGGTGGCTGGTTGAGTTCGAAGACGTCTGGACCGCCTGGGTCTCTGACGAAGTCGCTCAAGCCGTGATTGATTCGCTGAACTAGACCGTTCACGCATCTGGACGCACGCGATAACGAGGAGGGCGAACGCCCTCCTCGTTTGCGTTGCCAACTCTCTGGAGCATTCCAGATCCGTGTATCGCCTGATGCTGGGACGGACGTTCAACCTCCCATCCAGTCCATCGGGTTTCACAACCAGGTACAGCACCATTCCCGGGGTTGACACCAATCCCTTGAGAACGCGTATGTCCCAGTTCAGTGATTCTGTCACTCCAAGTGTTCAGTGAATGCGTCATATCCCATTTAATCGTGACGCCAGGTACTGTTCCAGGATGATGTCGATAAGCAGGCGTCTGAGTGGGCGGAGGACGCCGGCGGCGAGAGACATCACCGACGATGGCGAGATCCTGGCCTGGGCGAAGGACGCAGGCGGCGATCTCCGGCCCTGCCTGCTCGAATCAGACGGCGGGCTGACGAGCGCCCTGCCGTTGTCCTACCCCGGTACATCCACCGTCATAGTGTCCCAGGCGAAGGTAACGTTCATGCCGTCCCTGTGAAGCGTGCGTTCAAGCTCCCGGAGATCATCGAACGAGAGCTGTTCCATCTCTTCAATGTGAGCCAGGATCGTCTGACGGGCGCCGAGCGATCGAACAACATCAAGCGTCTCGTTGAATGTCATCTCCAGATCCAGCACCCGGTGCTCGGAATCGATCAA
>SKTL01000479.1 GCA_007122555.1 Thermomicrobiaceae bacterium
AGATTGGACGCGCACGGTGCCGGCGTGAGCAATCGGGCGAAAGAACCGCGCACTCACCCGGAGTCAGCGGCCCCAGGACCGTTGACATACTGTTCAAGTAGGTTTACTATCACGGAAACGAGTTTCATTGTGTCCCGAAAGTTGGACTTGCGATGACCCGAGGCTCGGCAGAGTCACGAGGCCCAAACTATCAGGTAAGAGCGCTTGACCGCGCACTTGACATTCTCGACTCCTTCAGTCTCAATGCCCCCGAGCTTTCTCTGTCGAAGATCGCCGAACGAGTTGATCTTCCGCTAAGCACCGTGAAACGGCTGGTCTCGGCGCTCGAGGATCGTGGATACCTCGAGTACTCCGAAGAAACGGAGCTGTACCGTATCGGTGTTCGGGCATTTGAAGTCGGGAGCATCTATATTCAGTCCACGTCTGTCGAGGCGGAAGCGCATCCGACACTCGAATGGCTGGCGCGCGGCTGTCAGCAGACCGCGAACCTTGGCATTCTCAACCGAGGGGAAGTTGTTCACATTGCTGTTGTTCCGCCGGATCGCCCCATTCGATACTTTGCAACGGTTGGAGAGCGTGAACAGGCGTACTACACCGGGCTGGGCAAGGTTCTCTTGTCCGAGTATACGGATGAGCAACTCGCTGAATACGCGGCGCAGACGACGTTTGAGCAACGGACACGACGAACAATCACCAGCCTGGACATGTTGCGCATCCAGCTGCGGGAAGTCGAAAAACAGGGCTACGCCATGGACGACGAAGAATCCGTCGTTGGATTGCGATGTATCGCCGCGCCGATTCGCGACGCAAAGGGGCAGATCGTAGCCGCGGTGAGTATCTCGGGACCGTCGCTCGAGTTCGATGAGCAGCTGCTCCCGCGATATGTCGACTCTGTGAAGAACGCTGGCTTGGAGATATCGCGGCGGCTCGGGTATTCGATTCGTCCGGAGGATTCGGACCCGGCAAGTTGGAGCGCCGAGCCGGCGACCACGACGCTTGAGCAAATGGACAAACCATAGTGAACCGGGAGATTAATCGATGCCAGACGATGTCAACGCCACACATGTAGCCGATTATTCGGGAAGTGAACAATTGATCGCGCGCGCAAAGGAATTTGCGCCGGGAGGAGTCCACACGGCGATTCGGAACATCGATCCGTCGCTCTGTTTCCAACGCGCCGACGGCGCCTATATCTATGACATGGATGGAAACCGGTACATAGACTACCATGCGGCGTTCGGTCCGTTCGTGCTTGGTCATTGCTACCCATCCGTTACCGAGCGCGTTCGGGAGGCGATCGGACATTCTGACTTGTTCGGTGTGGGCGCCACTGAGGGGGAAGTCGAACTGGCCGAGAAAGTCGTCAAGCACGTCCCCTCAGCTGAGAAAGTCCTCTTTTGCAATGCAGGATCCGAGGCGACATACCACGCAATTCGTGTCGCACGCGCGGCAACCGGACGAAAACTCATAATCAAGTTTCAGGGTTGCTATCACGGCTGGCATGGCTATGTGCTTCGAAACATGTTGAGCCCGGAGGACAAGATCGGTCAGCGTGATCCGGGGTCCGAAGGAATGCTCGATGAGGAGATTGACAGCACGCTCGTATGCACGTTCAACGACCTCGAAGAAGTGCAGCAAACGGTGGACGATCATCGGGGAGAAATCGCGGCGATCATTCTGGAGCCGATTCCCCACAATATCGGATGCATCCTTCCGAAGCAGTCGTTCCTCGAAGGGCTGAGAAAACTCTGTGATGACGAAGGAATGCTCCTGATCTTTGACGAGGTTATCACCGGGTTCCGACACGATCTTGGCGGTTATCAGAAAATCTCCGGAGTCATCCCGGACCTGACCACCATGGGTAAGGCGATGGCGAACGGTTTTCCGATGGCTGCGCTCGCCGGGAGTGCTGACGTGATGGACAACTTCAATACTAATCCGAGTGGAAAAGTCTTCTTTGCCGGCACCTACAACGGGCACGCCGGTTCGGTGGCGGCGGCGCTGGCGACGATCGAGGAACTTGAAACCGGCAAAGTCCATGAGCACATCTTCCGGCTTGGCGACCGAATGCGTAACGGCCTGGAAAACATCCTGGAACGGCTTGATCTCATCGGGACAGTATCCGGATTCGGCTCTGTCTATACGCTGTACTTCACCGACGGACCGGTTGAGAACTACACTGACCTGATGCGAAACAACGCTGAATCCTACGTGCAATATCGGCAGAATCTTCTCGAGCATGGCGTGTTCGAGATGCCGATGAACCTCAAGCGCAATCACATCAGCTACAGTCATACGGAGCAGGACATCGATCATTCGCTTGAGGCTGCAGAAGCCAGCCTCAAGAAGCTGTACAAGCGCTAGAGCAGCGACAGCACAGTGGCGAACGCCCGCAGTCGGGGCGATCGTTCGGTTCGGTCAAGGGAATCCGGCGATTGCTTTCCGATTGCTGGCGAGCGCCGCTGCTCGTCGCCGGGTTCGTCGGAGCGAAATACCAACGAATGGGAACGTGACACATGAAGATAACCGCGGTCAAACCGGTCGTTGTCAACGCCAACATGCGGAACTGGATCTTCGTCAAAGTTGAAACTGACGAACCAGGGCTCTATGGCTGGGGCGAAGCAACGCTCGAGTGGAAGACGAAGACCGTTGTCGGGGCGATTGAAGACGTCAGCCGCTTCATCATCGGTGAGGATCCAATGCGGATCGAGCATCTCTACCAGATGATGTACCGTCAGTACTTCTGGAAAGTCGGTATCGACGGAATGACCGCGATCAGCGGCATCGAGCACGCGCTCTGGGATATCAAGGGGAAGGCGCTCGGGGTTCCCGTCTACGAACTCCTTGGCGGTCGTGTTCGCGACCGAGTTCGGCTCTACAATCACCTCGGCAGCGGCCAGATGAAGAGTATGTATGAGAGCACCGAACCGCAGGAGTTTGCCGAACGAGCGCTGAGCGTGAAAGAGTCTGGCTACACCGCAATCAAGTTTATGGCGGTTCCGAGAACAGAGCCGGTTGAAGGAGTGCAATCAGTTCGCTACGCGGAGAGCCTGGTCCGCGCCGTGCGCGAAGCCGTGGGGCCAGAGATGGATCTGATGGTTGATCTTCACGCCCGAACCTGGCCGGCGATGGCGATTCAATACTGCCACGCCTTCGAGCCATACGGATTGCTGTTCTTTGAGGAGCCATGCCCCACCGAAGACATCGAAGCGACGGCGCAAGTGACCAGGGCGTCTCGGATTCCGATCGCCACCGGCGAGCGTCTTGTCGGACGACATCAGTTCAGAGAACTATTTGAAAAACGCGCCTGCCACATCATTCAGCCCGATCTCACACACTGCGGCGGACTGTGGGAGGCGCGCAAAATCGCTGCGCAGGCAGAAGCGTATACGATTGCTGTCGCCCCTCATAACCCCAACGGACCGATCTCGACCGCGGTTGCGGTTCATTTCGCCTTCGCAACTCCGAACTGGATCATTCAGGAAGCGATAACCGGGGACGTGCCGTGGCGGAGTGAAGTCGTTGACGATCCCTACTTCACCAACGACGGGTTTATTCAGCAACCGACGCGTCCGGGTCTTGGAATCGACGTCGATGAAGAAGCGGCGGCAAAATACCCGTTCAAGCCAGAAGCGGAACAGCGTTATTTCCATCCGGACGGTTCAGTCGCCGACTGGTAGACAGACAGATCAGTACAAAAGCAATAGGGAAAGGAACATCAAATGGGAGCCAGCCTCCTTGCGGGGATTGCACGAATCGATACGACGCCGCCGGTCGGCATTGCGCACGCGAACTGGGGCGCCCAGACGCACCAGCGGGCGGCGGGAATCGACCTGCCGCTCTGGGCGAGCGCGCTGGCACTGAGTGATGGCGATCAGACCACCGTAATCGTGGATATCGATATCATCGGAATCCGTGAACGCCATCCGGACGCAGCCCATGTTCGTGAATTAGTGGCGGAGCGCACCGGGCTTCCAATCTCGCACATCCGGACGTCCTACACCCATACGCATTCCGGACCAACCGTCGCCACCGGCCGGGCATCCTGGACGACCGAAGGCACCGAAATGAGCGATTCCTATCTGGATCAACTCGGCTACAAGATCGCCGGGGTCGCCTGGGAAGCGATCCAGAATATGCAGCCGGTTAAGATTCAAGCCGGCAGCGGGGAATCGAACGTCGCCGTTAATCGCCGGTACCAGCGCCCGGACGATAACGTGATGATCGTCGGCCGCAACTGGGATGGCGTCGTCGACCGGGAAGTCAAACTGGTCCGGATCGACACTGAGTCGGATGAACCGCTCGCGGCCATCGTCAACTACGCATGCCATCCGATAACCGTCGGACCGGACGGGGATCGGATTACCCCGGACTATCCCGGCGTCGTCAAGCGGGTTGTGGAAGAGACAACCGGAGCGCTCTGCCTCTTCTTGCAAGGAGCGACCGGTGACATTGGACCTATTCGAGGTGGCGCCCGCAATGGATTGAACGAATATCACCGACTCGGGCAGATGCTCGGCCTTGAAGCAGCCAAAGTCTGGTGGGAAACCGAAAACCCGCCGCGCGGCGAAGAATACGTCGGAACGCTTGAATCCGGCGCGCCGCTGGCGATGTATCGTGAGGAAGAGATCGAACCTGGCCCGAAGTCCTCGATGCTGCGCGTCGGCGTGCGCGAGATGCAGTTGCCAGTGAAACAGTTTCGGCCGGCAGACGAGCTGGAAGCCGAGTTCCAGGAACACTTCGCAGAACTCAACCGGCTCCGCGAGGAAGGCGGAAGCGAAGAAGAGATTCGCCAGCAGACGATGCTCTGCAAACGCTCCAGCATGCGGGCATCCTTGTCCCGTCAGAATGAAGGGCAGACGCACCGACCGCTGCAAGCCCAGGCATTTGTGCTGGGAGACGATATCGCGTTGGTGAATATCCCGGGGGAACCGTTCATCAGTATCGGACTCGGGATCAAAGCGCGTTCACCGTTCAAGCATACGCTGTTTTGCGGCTACTCGAACACCGGAGGCGGATACATCCCCATGGCGGAGGACTACCCGCTTGGCGGCTACGAGGTCGAAGTGTCTCCATACTCCGAAGGCGCCGCACAAGTCGTTATTGACGAATGCGTGCTCCTGCTTGAGGAGCTTGCTGGCGTTTAGCCTATGTACCTGCTCGTCGAGCGAGCACGTATGCGGATTCCTCGGGTTGTGATGGATGACGGACGGATTATCATCTATCAGTTCGTTCGATCTCCGCGCCCTGGCTCGGGACGATTGCATGTACATTCACGAGGTCGATGCTGATCTCAATGTGGATTACCACCCGGCAACACGGTACTTTCGGGCTCCCGCAATGGCGATACCGGCGCGGTAGCGAACGCCCTTGCGACCATTGAGGTGTTCGAGACTGGACCAGTTCCCGAGCAGATCTCAGGACTGGGGACCCGATGCGAGACGGAATGGAGAGCTTTTTCGAGGGCTTCGACTCCGTGGGTGCTGTTACCTGGTGCGGAACGGTCAACATGCTCTACTTTGCGGATGCTCTAGTCCAGAATCGCATCGATCTTACGTTCGAAAAGCGTTCGACGCCGGGTTGACGAGAGCAGAAGGTGACCATTCAATTCTATTGAGCCTGGCGACAGTGGGCTTCCCCCGGATGATTGCGGTGTTTCAGTGGTCGCGCGAGGCGCCGGACCCCGAGTAGTGAAGAGGTATCGGCGATTAGCGGGGCGTGAAGCACATCTCCGGCCCACTGCTCAGCCTGATCAACACCCACCCCGAAGCGCCGCGGATCGAATACAAGAAGCTGGCCGATCGTCGGTCGGACGCCGGGTGCGGCATCCTCCAAGGTTATGAAGCGGAAGGAGAGCCGATCCCTTCAGTCTACGGGAGGACCGCTCGTCGGCGCGAGCGTAGGCTCAGCATTCCAACTGATCTGAATACTCTGCTCGACTCCCTGGTGTGTTGCGGTAATCCTGGTCGTGAACGGGCGGCTGTTGAGCGCGCTGTCCCGGAGCTGAACCTCTATCGATGCGGCGCCGCTATCGTTCGTTGAGACCGGTCCGGAACTGGCATACGGCGCGCCAGGTCCGAAGTTTAGTCCCGCAAGAGCAGTTTCATCGATGCTTATCACGACGGCGTGACCGGACCGCACCCGCTCACCAAATCGGTCGAACACGACCGCTGTCACGGTTGTGGAATGGGAGAAGTGTGGGACCGGATTCTGTGACGCGGACAACTGGATTTCCGTCGTCTGAAAGAGGTAATCGGCAGCCACGAGATTCATTGATGCGGAGCCGTCGAACTGCACCTGATAATCGACATTGTTGGCAATTGCGAGAATCTCACCCTGTGTGATTCGAATGTAGGCCGATCCCTGGAATCCCGGCGGCAAGTACTCGAAATCGAACGCATAGAGCGTCTTTCCGCCCCGGCCGGGTAGCTCGACGATTTCCGGTTCGGGTGAAACAACATTACCCAGTTCGTCCAGGAACCAGACCTTTGCCGCTGCCGGGAAGTTGAGCGGCGCCATTAACTGAATACCGGTAGTGTTTCCGAGCGCTGTCCCGGGGTCTCCTTTTTGCACCAGCGGCATGGCAATGTGATTGTTAATGAGACCGGGTCTCCGTTCAGCGACATATGACATGGCGTGGCCCACATCATCAGCGTCACCGACGTACTTCACCTGATCGACCGCGGCATGGAGCGGGCCTGAGCCGGATATCACGGCCGATCCAACGAATCCGGCGGGAGTGTCTCCGTCTCCGGAGACACCGGCGGGCGTAAAGATGAAGTCCATTCCCCTCGGGGGAACGGTGATCTCCGTGGAATCCAGGAGTTCGCCATCGGCGTCGTAGTATCGCACGATGACCTCGTTCGGTTCCTCGGAGAGGTTGGCGAGCGAGATCCCGGCGTTCCAGTTGTGCCAGTTGCGCAGGATGAGTGGCGCGTATCTCGCAGACGAACCGCTCGGCGGTTGAGATTGATTCATGATAAGCATGTTTGTCTGCACCTTGTATCGTTCCGCTACGGCTCCAATGTTACCGTCGGCGCCGATTGTCGCGGAACCGACCCACTCCACAGGGACCCCCTGCTCGAGCAGATTGAATGTCCAGGTCTCCCCTGGCGAAAGGGCTTCCGTGTGCACCATCGGAGCGCTCGCGCCGCCCGATTCGCGCAAGGTCAGGCGTACCGTGTTCGAAGTCGATCCTGGATCAAAGTTCGTAATACGGATCGAAGTGTTCCAGCCGCTGTTGGTCTGGACAATCGGTAGCACGCCACCCGCATCGATATGGCTCCATGAAAGCGCGGTGTACCCGCCCGCCGTCATATGATCAGTGGTGGTGCGTGCGCTGGATGTCAT
>SKTL01000404.1 GCA_007122555.1 Thermomicrobiaceae bacterium
GCGCTTCACCCAGCTTCTCGGCGTCGGATCATTCGCCGAGTACGTGAACGTGACCGCATCGAATCTGGTCCCTGTTCCGAACGAAGTGCCGATCGAATGCGCCGCACTGCTCGCCTGCGGAGTAACGACCGGCCTGGGGGCCGTGACAACGACCGCGAAGGTAGAGCCCGGATCAAACGTCGCCGTCATTGGCATCGGGGGCGTCGGGATGAATGTCGTGCAGGGCGCGGCCCTGGCCGGAGCAACCCGGGTCATCGCCGTGGATCTCGTCGAACGCAAACTGGAAATGGCTCATCAATTCGGGGCGACGCACATGGTCAACGCCAGCGATACGGATCCTGTTCAGGCTATCAAGGATCTGACACACGGCCGAGGCGCCGATTACGTTTTCGAGGTCATCGGACGACCGGAGACGATCAAGCAAGCATACGATGCGGCCCGAAACGGTGGCTCCGCGGTCGTCGTCGGGCTCGGTGCGGCCGATGAAGACGTCAGCTTCAACCTGGCTGAGCTGATGCGCAGCGGGAAGGCGATTCAGGGCTGCTTCTACGGGTCGGTTCGACCACACATGGACATACCGCGATACATCGATATGTACCTCAATGGCCGGATCAAAATTGACCAGCTCATCTCCCGGCGTTTCAAGCTCGAGCAAGTCAATGAAGCGTTCGAGGCCATGAAGGCCGGAGAAGTCGCCCGCGGAGTCATCATGTACGAGTAGCGAGGGCGCCTTCAACCGAGAGAATGGAAGGTGTTCACCGTTTATGAAGAAGGATCGCGCCACCGGGATAAGCTCTGGAATTGCGATCGGTCTCGCGCTCGGCACGACGTTCGGCCTGCTGTGGGACCAACTGGCGCTCGGAATGATCTTCGGCCTGGCGCTGGGCCTGGCAATGGGATCATCGTTGTCCAGCAGCGATGCCGGCAAGGACACGGACGGCAACAAGGATTCCTCTGATTCGCAACCAGGGCAGGAACAGGCGGAATCCGAACCGGGAAACCGACGCAAACCTATTGACAACGAAGCGTAAAGCGATTATTATAGTTTTACGATCCCGAGGAGTTGACCACGGGTCGACGCACTACTGGAACTGACGTCCGTCACGAAGGTAGTTTCGATCAGGTGTGAAGAGCCTGATCAGCCGGATGAACTGGAAACGGTTCCGCCGGTTACGGAAAACCAGCTGCTTGTGGCGGTACGGCGAAGGCCGGAACGTTGCAGGAGAGTAAGGAACCGTGAAAGTGCGTTGGCGTCCGGAAGGCTCGTCGGGGTCGTTTTTTCGTGTCGACTTCGGGCTGTAGCGGTCTGTTCGGCTGTTCCGAAGACCCGTCGCTGCGACCCCGGGGACGACAGTGAACTTCCCGAAAGGCCACGTAATGCCCGACACGTCCGACGTACGTCCGGTCGGGGATCTCCCGAACGAGATCGGCAAGACCGCCGCCCGCGAACTCTCCCTCAATGGGGTCACCAGTCTCCAGCAGGTGGCCGAGCACTCGAAGAAGGAGTTGCTGGCCATTCACGGCGTTGGCCCGAAGGCGATCGCCATTCTCGGCGACGCGCTGGCTGCACGAGGCCTCGATTACAAAGAGTCTTGAGCGATCCGCTCCGACCGTTAGTCACCCTTGTCCGGACGCCTTTCTTCCCCTCGAAATCGCACTACTCCCGACCGCCTTTCAGCCGCAATACCAGCTCATAGGCGTCGCTGCGGCTAATCCGGCAGGTTCGAGCGACTTCACGGGCGATTTTACTTGTCGGCAAATCCTGAGCAATCAACGTAGTCGCGATCGACTCCGCTTCGCCAATCGAATCAGTCGCCCCATCCGACTCCAGCGCTGACAACACCAGGACATACTCGCCAGGTGGAGGCGGATCGCCAAGCGCCTGGATCACCTGGTGAACGGTCCCCCGAACGACTGACTCGTGCAGCTTGGTCATCTCGCGGCAGATCGCAATCTCGAGATCGCCATAGACCCTCGCGAGATCCCCGAGACTATCGATCAGTCGATGGGGCGATTCAAACAGCACCACAGGGTAACCGGAGCTCAACACGCGCGAGTAGAACGGGGCCCGATCCTTCGACTTCCGCGGGGGATACCCGGCGAAGAGAAACCCGGCGTCAACCAGACCGGAAAGGGCCGCCGCGGCGGTCACCGCGGAGGGGCCAGGGACGGTTTCGACATCGAACCCTTCAGCCACCGCCGCCCGCACAAGCTCGGCGCCCGGATCCGAGATCCCCGGCATCCCGGCATCGCTGATCAGGGCGACGTCGCCCCGGTCCAGCGCAGCGACGATCTCGTCGACGCGCGCTCCCGGGGAATCGCCATGAAAGCTGATCATCCGGGTATTGATATCAAAGTGCTGCAGAAGCCGGCCGGAGTGCCGGGTATCTTCGGCAGCGATGAGATCGACTTCCTGCAGCACCCGGACTGCTCGAAATGTCATGTCCTCCAGATTGCCGATCGGAGTCCCGACCAGAATCAGCCTGCCCATGGGGAAATCGCTCCGTATTCAGGGGTGTTGGCTCGCAACTGGATAGCTGGCGACGCTTTCGTGCACGGACCCGGACCGGTATAATCCGCCTGTGCGACATCCGGTCCTGCCGTCACCCGTACATCCGAGCCAGAAAGATGATGAAGAGCTTATGGCGCAGGAAACGACTCCAGAATCGGCGGCGCCGGCGCAATCACAGTCATTGTACCGGAAGTACCGCCCGAATTCGTTTGACCCATCGCAGTACATTGGACAGGAGCACGTCGCGCGGACGCTGCGCAATGCAATCGTCCTGGACCGTGTGGCGCATGCATATCTCTTCTGCGGACCGCGGGGCACTGGGAAGACGAGCACCGCGCGACTCCTCGCCAAAGCCGTCAACTGCGAAGCTGACGATCCCGAACAGCGCCCCTGCAACCAATGTCCGTCGTGTCTCGCAATCAACACCGGCTCGGTGGTCGACATCATTGAGATCGACGCCGCCTCCAATCGGGGCGTGGATGACATTCGTGACCTGCGCGAGAAGGTGCGTTACGCGCCGACCCAGCTTCCGGTCAAGTTCTACATCATTGACGAGGCTCACCAACTTACCCGTGACGCCTTCAATGCATTTCTCAAGACGCTGGAAGAGCCGCCGGACCACGTGAAATTCGTGCTGGCGACAACTGAAGCCGACAAACTCCCCGATACCGTCGCTTCCCGCTGCCAGCGGTTCGATTTCCGCCGCTTTCCGGTCGAGAGTACGGTCCGGCACCTTCAGAATGTCGCTGATGCCGAGCAGATCGACGCGGAAGAGGAAGCGTTGCTGCTGATCGCCCGGCACGCCACCGGGAGCCTTCGGGATGCGCTCGGACTGCTTGATCAGCTCGCGCTACATGGTCAACAGGACGCCGAACACCGGATCCTGAATGCCGAAACCGTCCGCCAGGTTCTCGGATTGAGCCACAACGAACGGCTCGTTGGCATGGTCAACGCAATTGCCGATGCCGACGCCGGCGAAGGACTCCGCCTGATTACCGAGGCGACTGACGCGGGCGAGGACATTCATCAACTGAACCGGCAGATGATCGGATACCTCCGGCTCTTGCTGCACATTCGGGCCGGAGGCAAACCGCCAGAAGCCGACCAGACTGCCGTTGACCTCGCGAATCGGTTCTCCCTCGATCACCTGACAGCGCTGGTGCGGACGTTTTCCGAGATCGACGCTGCGAGCAACAAATCATCTTTTCCGCAGCTGCCGCTCGAGCTCGCGATCGTTCGCGCAATCGTCGGGGAAGCGGTCCCCGCAAATGTCGTTGAGATGCACCAGCCCACTCAGCGCCAACCGGCGCCGCCGCAGACGCCGAAACCCACCGCCGAGGCGCAACCGGAGCAGCGCGCCCCGAGGAACATCCGTGAAGGTCGGGCGTCACGACCGGAGCAACGTCCCGATCCGCAGCGTACACCGGCTCCGACGTCTCCACCGCCGGCAACACGACAGGCTCCTCCTTCGGGCCCTGGTAACGCGATGCTGGAGCACTTGCTGGCCAACTGGGCCCACATCCGGCGAGATGTCAAAGCCGAGAACTCCCGGATCGCGGCGTTGCTCAGTTCAGCTGACCCGGCCAGCGTCACCGATGACAAGATCATCCTCGCGGCGCCCTACGAGTTCCACCGCAACAAACTGAACGACGACAACGTCCGTCAGGTCATCGAACGCGTGCTGGAGCAGTACACGCACGCCAGTCTCGCGGTCGTGTGCTTGGCGCCGGACGAGGTTCCGCAGACCGGTTCATCAAGCCCCGAACCGCCCGCGCAAGCTTCTGAACCAGTCGAGACTCCGCCGGAGGCTCCAGCCGAGCCGCCCCCCCAACCACAGGAGTCGACCGCATCTGTCCAGACCATCGCGGAGACGACCGAGACAGAGGAATCGCCGCAAGCCCCGGACCCTTCAGATTCATCCTCAGCTGAAACGGCTACTCAAGCCGAGGACAAGGAGAACGAACCCGACGCGAAGTCGGCGCCAGACGAGGAATCCGGCGCTGACCAGACAGCACTGGACGAGCAGCGGGTGCAGGCGGCAAAGCGGATCTTTGAGGCGCGGGAAACGGAAGATTAGTCGTCCGGAACCGGGACGCGATCACTCACCGCTGACATAGCGTTCGGTAACCTGACCGCTCTCCGGATCAACCTCAAGCAACCGGAAGGACTCGCGCCCGGTGTAGGTTCCCGGCAGGCTCGTCTGCGGATCCGCAATCGTTCGAACCAGCAAAGCATCCCCCAGCCACCAGAGATCAGTCACGAACTGGCCGCTCTCGATCGCGATCTCCGATTGCAGCCCGCTCCGCAGATTCGTCATCCAGAGCCCCGCAAATCCCGGATACTCATCACCAGGGACGAATCCGGTTGCCGCAAGCCATTGGCCGTCCGGCGATGGCGCGATGTCCACGATTCCGGCGACCGGAGCAATGGCGCCGGAAGACATCAGCAATTCCTGTCGGCCCGTCTCGGCATCCACGAGAAACAGGTCGCCGCCGTGAGAGATCGTCGAGCCGGATGACTTCACCATGACGATAAACGGTGTGCCGGGAATCCAGCGAGCCCGGACGACACCTTGCCCATCGGAAGTCGGATGAACCAGCGCCTGCCGGATATCACGTGCCGGCACGTGTACATAAAGCGACGATGACTCGTTCGGCATCCAGGGATCGAGATAGGCGAGGAACTGGCCGTCAGATGACCAGGTCAACCGCCCTGGACGATGATCGATGGACGGCTGCATCAGCTGACGCGCCGAGCCGTCGAGGGTCAACAGCGTCATAGCGCCGTTTCGATGCGTCACTGCCATCGCGTCGCCATCAGGGTTCATCGCGACCGACTCGAGCAACATCATTTCCGTCGTATCGACGTCGTCGTCCACTCCATCGAGGCCGAACAAGACCTGCCCTTCCGGGGTGAAGACAGTGAGATCGATCAACTCCTCGCCGTCGTCGTCACGATCAAGATTAAGCACCGCCAAACGGTCGCCGCTGGCGCTCGACGAGTACCCAGCTACCGTCAGATCTTCAGCAACGGTGGATGGGGCCGAATCCGGCGAAATCTGCCAGAGATCATTTCCGTAGGCGAAATAGATGCGTTCGGCTGCGGGCAGTGGGGAGTCGGAAAACTCGAAATCTCCGAGTCCGGTAAATCCGACTGGCTCATCGTCGAGCTCCTCGGGGTCGCTAGCGGCCGCTGTCGCCATCTGATCAAACGCCCCTGGCGGTGGAGCCCCGGGGTCATCCTCGCATCCAGAGAGCAGCACCACCGCCGCCAGCATCGCTGGAAGCAACCAGGCGCCGCCGACCCATCCCTGTGCTGGATTGTCACAATTGGTCCGGTCAGTCATTGCCGCGTAACTACCTCGTGATCGGCTCTTCTCGTCGAGATGCGCACCGCTCCTGACCGGATTGTAACGGACATAGCCTTCCGGCGGGCGGTCCTGCGATTGATTCACGCCGCGTCCGACGATCATTCATCGAACGCCCACACTGTCAGGGTTTGCGTACGAATGCGGGTGGCGCGCTTCCATTGCATCACGTCCAGTATGTTAGACTCCCGTTGTGCGGTTTCGGTCAGTCCGTGGCCGTCGCACCGGCGTCGCAGGGAGGAATTCGAAACGATGAGCAACAGCAAGCTCAGCCTCGAAGAAGTTGACCATGTGGCAATGCTCGCGCGCCTCGGCCTTGAGCCTGACGAGCGCGAAATGATGCGCGAGCAGCTCTCGTCCATTCTCGATCACATCAGCCTGTTGCAATCCGTTGACACATCAGCCATTCCGCCAACCGCTCAGGTAATCACGCTGCAGAATCAGATGCGGTCGGACGAGGTTCACGCAAGCCTCGAGCTTGATGAAGTGATGAAAAACGCGCCGGACAGCGAAGATGGCATGTTCAAGGTGCGGGCAGTTCTCGAGTAGCACGTCGGTAGCGGTGGGAGCGAGGTCCTGGTGTTGGAGTTAGTCAATCGATCTGCTGTTGAGCTTCGTGATTTGCTCGACCGCGGCGAAGTGAGCGCTGCTGAGATCGTCGATGCGCACCTGGCGCGCGTCGATGCAGTGGAATCCCATGTGAACGCCTTCATTACGGTTACCGCTGAGGTAGCCCGAAGCCAGGCGGCGCAAGCGGACCAGCAGATCAAGAGCAGCTCCGCCGGCCCGATGACAGGAATCCCGGTCGGCCTGAAAGACATTCTCTGCACGACTGACGCCCCGACAACCGCCGGCTCGAAGCTGCTGGACGGCTACCAGTCTCCCTATGACGCGACGGTCGTCAAACGTCTCCGCGAGCAAAACGCGCTCTTCATCGGGAAGACGAACACCGACGAGTTCGCAATGGGTTCCTCGACCGAGCATTCGGCCTTCAAGTTCACAAGCAACCCCTGGAAGCTGGACCACGTGCCCGGCGGGAGTAGCGGGGGATCGGCGGCAGCGGTCGCCGCGAACGAGGTCAGCGTATCGCTCGGCTCCGACACCGGCGGGTCGATTCGCCAGCCGGCCGGCTTCTGCGGAGTCGTCGGGATGAAGCCGACCTACGGCCGCGTCTCGCGTTTTGGATTGATCGCCTTCGCCTCCAGTCTCGATCAGATCGGTCCGTTCACGCGATCGGTTGAAGACGCCGCATTGTTGCTGGGCGCCATTTCCGGCAAGGATCCTCATGATTCGACCTCGGTGGACACAGATGTTCCGGATTTCCGGGCCGGACTGACCGGGGACCTCACCGGACTGCGTGTCGGCGTCGCCGACGAGTATCAGATCGAGGGCATGGATCCGCGAGTCGAGGAATCCGTCAAGCAGGCGATCGCCGAACTCGAGCGGCTCGGCGCGGAAATCGTCCCGA
>SKTL01000397.1 GCA_007122555.1 Thermomicrobiaceae bacterium
ATCCGATCTCTGAGGCCTTCACGAATGAGGACGGAATGCTCGTTCAGTACTTCGAGCGGCAACGCATGGAGCACCAGCCAGGCGTCTGGCCGGAGCGGCATGATGTCCTGCTCGGGTTGATCGGCCTTGAGGTCTGGGAAACGAAGGCGGACCCGGCGCCGCCACCGCAGCCGGAACTGAGCGTTGTCGCGGACGGCCTCGTTCAGCCGCGCGGGATTCTCGCGACCGACCAAGGTCTCTACATCTCGGAGGCAGGCGCCGGTGGTGACGGACCCTGCATTACGCTCGGTTCAGGGAACGAAGGATGCGTCGGCGAGTCGAGCGCACTGACCGTGCTCGATGAGTCGGGTCAGAACCGTCTGATCGAGGGCGTCTCATCTCTCGTCGAAGAAACCGGCGAAGGAATCGGCATCCATGACATCGCAGTGGATGACGAAGGCAACATCTACGCCGTTGTCGGACTCGGAGCTGATCCTAACTTCCGCGATGACCTCGGCCCGGAAGGCGAAACACTGGGCTGGGTGATCCAGATTCATGATGACGGCGGCTACACCCCGATCGCTGACCTCGCGGAGTACGAGCGGGTCAACAATCCGGACGGCGCCGATCATCCTGACTCCAACCCGTACGGAGTCGCCTGGGACGGACAGGACCTGATCGTCGCCGACGCTGGCGCTAATAACGTGCTGCGAGTCTCGCTGGATGGCGACATCGAGGTCGTCGCGGTGCTCCCGCCGCGCATGGTTCCATCTCCACCGTTCATCCCTGGTGACGAGATGCCTATGGAATCCGTTCCCACCAACGTCGCAGTAGGCCCGGACGGCAACTACTACGTCGCTGAACTGACCGGTTTCCCGTTCGTCGCTGGCGAGGCGAACATCTACCAGATCACCCCGGACGGTGATGTCTCCGTCTTCTCCGACGGTTACACCAATCTTGGGGATCTGGCCTTCGACGCCAACGGCAATCTCTGGGCGCTGGAAATCGTCGCTGGCGGTCTCCTGAACGTCGACCCGGACGATCCGTCCACGCTCGCCAGCCGGATCATCAAGATTGATTCGGACGGCAACCAGGTTGCGGACTACATGTTCCAGGGCATGGCGTTCGCAACGGGTATCCAGGTCGGCAGTGATGGCGCAATCTACGTCGTCAATCTCGCTGTTACGCCTGGCGCGCACGTGCTGCGGATAGATCTGCCATAGGTCGATCGCTGGCGTTCGCAGAGCTCCCCGGTCAGAATACCCTGGCCGGGGAGTTCTTCTTATCCTGGCCGTCACGATCGGTAAGAACCGGTTGCGTTGCCGCCGGCGGCTACCCGGTATCGTTGTTAGGACATCGCGCTGATTGCTATCATTCGTGATGAAACAGAGGGCACACCACAACCGTTATTGCTCGGAAGGTCCGGGAGCAAGGTGGACGACACAGGCGGCGTATATCACCAGAACGGCAATGGTCATCACCGACTGAATGGCCACCATCCAGTGCTCGTGCTCAATTCCAATTACGAGCCGCTCAACGTCTGCAATATCCGCCGGGCAATCGTGCTTGTGCTCAATGGCAAGGCCGAAGTGCTTGAAGAGTATGACCTGATGATCACATCGGCCTCGTCGGAGTTTGACGCCCCGTCGGTCATCCGTCTGGTCTACATGATCAAGCGTCCCTACCCCCGGGTGAAACTCTGCCGTCGCGAGATCTTCATTCGCGACAACTTCACCTGTCAGTATTGCGGAGTGCAGACACGCGACCTCACGATTGACCACATTATCCCGCGATCGAAGAACGGTCCGCATACCTGGGAGAACCTGGTCTCCGCATGCAGGCAATGCAACCACCGCAAAGGTGGAAAGACGATCGAGGAAGCTCGACTCAAACTCGCATCAACCCCTCGGGAACCACGAGCCAGCCGCTACTACCCCATCCAGAGAGCTCTGAACCAACGGCTCAATGAGGACTGGTTCAAGTTCGTCCCCGACTTCGAACCAATCGCCGACCATCCGCGATCCTATCCACGCTCATAGAACGTCGGATGCGCCAGTGTGGCGCGTTCGACTGAATCGGCCTACAATCGTTGCCGCTAATGTGCATGTCGCGCGTTAGCAAGCAGTCGCAAAAGGAGTGATCCCCAATGCTCGACCTCCGGCTCATCCGGGAACAACCAGATATGGTTCGTGACGCGCTTCGTCGGCTGAACACCGACGCCCCGCTCGATGACATCCTGCAGCTTGACGAACAGCGTCGCTCGTTGCTCACGCGTGTCGAAGAACTCAAGGCGCAGCGGAACGCGGGGTCGAAGGAGATCGGCAAAGCCGCGGCGGGTCAGGAACGCGATAAGAAGATTGCCGAGATGCGCCAGCTTGGTGACACGATCGCCGAACTGGACGAGGAGGTGCGCGACGTCGACGAACGCTTGCACAAGTTGTTGCTCGAGGTTCCGAACCTCCCCGATCCGGACGTACCGGACGGACCGGATGAATCCGCCAACGTCATTGTCCGCCACTGGGGCGACCCGAAAGAGCCATCGGACTCGATCGCGCCGCACTGGGATCTGGCCGAAAACCAGGGCCTCATCGATTTTGAGCGAGGGGTCAAGGTCTCCGGATCGCGCTTTTATTTCCTTCGCGCCGACATGGCCCGGCTGCAACGCGCCTTGATCACCTGGATGATCGATATCCACACGCGGGAGCACGATTACATCGAACTCACTCCACCCGTCCTGGTTCGCAGCGAATCAATGGTCGGCACTGGAAACCTGCCGAAGTTCGGTGACACGCTCTATCACGATGAGGAATCCGATCTCTGGCTCATCCCTACTGCTGAGGTCTCCGTCACCAACTATCATCGCGATGAGCTGCTTGACGCCGGCACGCTGCCGCGCAAATACGTCGCGCAGTCGCTCTGCTTCCGGAGAGAGCAGTTCTCCGCCGGTCGAGACGTGCGTGGTATCAAGCGCGTCCATCAGTTCGAAAAAGTCGAGATGGTCAAGTTCGTTGAACCGGAGAAGTCGGACGACGAACTCTACAGCTTGCTGGACAACGCGGAACAGATTCTTCGGAAACTCGAGCTGCCCTATCGTGTCGTTCAGATGTGCACCGGCGATCTGTCGTTCGTCTCCGCCAAGAAGATTGACCTGGAAGTCTGGGCGCCGGGCTCCGAGGACTGGCTGGAAGTATCGTCCTGTGCGAACTTCCGGGATTTCCAGGCTCGGCGAGCCAACATTCGATTCCGGACTGAAGATGGCGGGCGGCCGCAGTACGTCCACACGCTCAACGGGTCCGGACTGGCGCTGCCCCGGACAATGATCGCGATCCTGGAGAACTACCAGCAGCCGGATGGATCGATCGTTGTTCCGGCCGTGCTGCGGGGATATCTCGGCGGACAGGAAGTGATAGAAAAACAGCCCGGAATCTGGTAGCGTTGCGTTTCCGGTCAGCGCGAACTGGACCGGTTCACGGCCGCAGAGCGGTCGCCTGAGACTTTTGAGCAGAACTCACGATGCGGTACACTTACGTGTGCGGCTGGAGTCTGGGCAGCATGCCCGAATACGGCCATCGGCGCCAGTCTGGCGAGTTCAGGCAGGAGCACACAGCGCGGAGAGGTGGCCGAGTGGTTTAAGGCGGCTGTCTTGAAAACAGTTGACCGAAAGGTCCGGGGGTTCGAATCCCTCCCTCTCCGCCCACGAACCGCGCCAGTTGAATACGGGAAGGTGCCAGAGCGGTCGAATGGGGTCGCCTGCTAAGCGATTGAGGGCCTAAAACGTCCTCCGAGGGTTCGAATCCCTCCCTTCCCGCCAGCGATCATTTTCCCGGCTCGTTCCAGAGCCGGGATCTTTCTTGAAACCAACGGATCCAATTCGATGTGGAGTCGCGGAATGCGAATCGTGTAGAGTTAGCGAATTCGCATACTGCGATCTTGTACTGGCAGTGCGTCCGCATCACTACGCTGCCAGCCCTTGCACTGGGGAGGGTTGCGGCGACAATTCAGGAGTGTTTCATGTCAACAGCTTTGCGTTCACTCATCATCCCGCTCGCGTTCTTTCTGCTTCTGTCACTCTCCGATTGCATACGCTTCGGGGAATCCTTCCTTTCTGACGATTCTGATGATGATTCCATGGCCGTTGAAGAAGTAAGCCCAACACCAACACCGTTCGCGACGCCGTGGCCAACGCCGACTCCGCGCATTCCAGCCACTCCGACCCCGGAACCAACGCCAACACCAGAGCCGAACGTCAGCAACGATGATCTCAATTCGCTACTGTTAGGCGATGGCGATGTTCCGGACACCTGGACGTCCGTTAATGTCGCCGACGCACCGACAGCGGTTCCCGGAGCGGAAGACATCAATGGAGTCCTGGCGAGCACGTTCTACCAGCGCAGCGACCTTGGTCCCTATCTGGTTCATATGCTCTTCTACGCCGAAGATGAGTCGGACGCCAAAGCCGCATTCGTTGCAATCGAAGAGGAACTGGCGGATGCATCGATCCTGAACGACATCACCGACCAGGTCCGCTCCTGGGAAACCGAGCCAGCCGAGATCGAAGAATTCGGCGACGAGTCGTTCGCCTTCAAGGCGATCGGAGATACCGGACTGATCCCCGTTGAAGCAGACATGGTCGGCGCCCGCGTCGGACAGTACGTCAGCTTCATCATTCACGCCGAGCTGATTACCGTCGACACTGAACTGACCGAGCGATTCACCCGGATCGCTGCAGATCGAATTCAGGAGGCGCTGGAGCTCGCTGCAGAGCAGGAGCCAGCATTTGACCATGACACCCTCTGGCAGCAACGCTGGAGATAACCGACGATCGTGGAAACGTGGATAGCCCGCGGGTAGCGCATCGCTGGAGCGTTCGCGCCCCACTCTGGTCTTGCGCGGACTGGACAACCGACGGTCCTGGATCAACCTTGCACAAGAGCGTCGAATCATTCACCATTGACGGCAATTCGTGAATTCGGTGGGTTTCGCACACCGAGAAGTCTAGCGGCTCGCGGGGATGATGACTGAGCTACTCGGCCGTCTTGGCCGCTATCTGATCCAGTGCGTGACGATTGATAGCCGGACACTTGCGGTGTTCCGGATAGCTATCGGGCTGCTCATCATCGGCGATATCCTGGCGCGTGCGAGCACGTTCACCTTTTTCTACACTGAAGACGGAGTCGTCCCGCAAGAGCTCGCCGAATCTCGGACTGTCGACGGCGCGTTCTCCTTCTTCTTCTACACGCAAGACCCCACAATTATCGCGCTCCTGTTTCTAATCCATGCGCTGGTCGCGATCCAGTTGATGATCGGATACAAGACGACGTTCGCGATGATCCTGTCATTCCTGTTCGTCATCTCGCTCGATCACCACAATCCGCTGATTCTGAGCCATGCAGATACGCTGTTCCGGCTTCTCTGTTTCTGGGCGATCTTCATCCCGCTGGGAGAGCGCTGGTCAATTGACGCGCTGCAACGGGATCGGGAACCCAGAATGTCCGTCGCAAGCCTGGGGACCGCGGCGATTCTTCTCCAGATGGTCTACATGTACACCATCAACGGCATCCACAAGATCAATGGGCCGCTCTGGAACTCTCGCGAAGCCACCCCGCTGATTTTCGGCCTCGACGATATGACGTATTTTCTGGCGGGGCCGATGCGCCAGTATCCGGTCATGCTCGAGATCCTCGGAACGATGTGGTACTTCCTGCTGGTGATGTCGCTTCTCCTGCTCTTCCTGCAAGGTCGCTCGCGTTACGCGATGGCGATCCTGATCTTCGGCGCGCACCTCTCGTTTACCATCACCGTGCGGATCGGCGCGTTTGGCTGGGTTGGCATGTCCGGGGTAATGCTCTTTCTGCCAGCGATCTTCTGGGAAGACTTGAACGCACTCTCCAGACGGTTGACTATCCGCGAGAGAGTCGTGGCGCCTGTTCATAATGCACTCTCGGCGTTTGGCGAACGCGCAGCGAGTACGTTACCGAAGTTGCAACCAAAACTCTCCGTCCCACCTGTTGTCCGCGACGGAGCGTTCGACGTCGGCATGACGTTCCTCATCATGTCTCTCTTCGTCTTTCCGACAATCTGGTTCCTGGAGGACGAGGACGTAGTCGAATGGGAACGCAGCAGTGTCGAGCAGCGGATTGAAGAAGAATTCCGGAAGATCGGCGTTCGGCAGTCGCAATGGACGGTGTTCGCGCCGAACCCACGAACAACAGATCGCTGGTACGTTTTCCCGGCGCGAACCGCAGATGGTGAGTTGCTTGACGTCTACAACGATCGGCCGTTTTCGTTTGAACGACCCTACGACGAGCTCCAGAACATCTACGGGAATTATCGTGAGCGTTTCTACATGAACACGATTCGACGCGCGGGAGAACGCGGCTCCCCGCCGGGCTATCTTGTCGACTGGATATGTCGGGACTACGCCGAGCGCGGGATCGAACTGACCCAGATCGACATGTACGTGATCAACGAACGCGTTACGCGAGAGACCATTGACGATCACGCAAATCGCGAATCATGGAGTGATCTGATGTCCTCTCACGCCTGCGAGGGACACACTCCGGAGGAGATCGATCTCCCCGAAGACCCGCCGTGATCCTGACCCCGGTTCCAACACAAACTTGATGCGGTTCACATCCTGATGTGTAATGCTGGCGCCAAACGCGTCGCCCGTTCACGCAGAGAGATTGGACCGTAGAACGAATGAATCAGCTCCCCTTTAGCGGGCCAGGTCGCTTCTATCGCGGCAATATCCATACTCACTGCGATATTTCTGACGGACAAGTACCGCTCGAAGACGCCATCGCGGCGTACCGGCGTAACGGGTACGATTTCGTCGCGATGACCGATCACTTCCTGCACGCGTTCGACTTTCCGGTGACTGATACCCGACACTTCAGAACTCGAGATTTTACGACCCTGCTGGGGGCGGAGCTCCATGCGCCGTCGTTGGAAAACGGAGAACCCTGGCACATCCTGGCGGTGGGCCTGCCGCTCGATTTCGCGCCGGCAACTGAAGATGAAGACGGCCCGACGCTCGCCAGCCGCGCATACGAGGCCGGCGCCTTCGTAGGAATCGCCCATCCCGCCTGGTACGGAATGACGCGGGCCGACGTTGACACCATGGCGGCAGCCCACGCGGTCGAAATCTTCAACCAGGGATGCGCCGCCGACAGCGATCGCGGTGAAAGCTGGCACCTCGCCGATCTCATGCTCACGTCCGGGCGACGGCTGACGGCGTTTGGCGCTGACGACGCCCATTTCCGAGAATCGCACCCGGACATGTTCGGCGCCTGGACGATGGTCAGAGCCGAAGATCTCGATCCAGATGCGCTTCTGTCGTC
>SKTL01000169.1 GCA_007122555.1 Thermomicrobiaceae bacterium
ACGTCCCGACGCCCGCAACATCAACGCGGGCTTCGACGCGATCCTCCGTTCTCCCCCTGCTTCACGAGTTTGCAGAATCCCCGCACGCATGTGTCGTATTCGAACGGTCGAGCTCCTTCTCCTGCTCGATTCGGCTCAACAGTTCTAGTGAGTCGCTAATCACCCCGGAAACGCCGAGGCCACGCACGCGCTCCAGTGACTGTTCGTCATTGATGGGCCAGGTAACGATCGTCCGGACGCGGTCGAGCAGGTGACGCGTTGACTCAGATGTCAAGAGTTCTTTGTGGATCGAAACGGCATTCCAGCCGTCCCGCTCGAGCATCTGCCCGGCGCGCGCCAGTTGTCGGCGGTTGCCGATGGAATGCACGACCGCCACGTCGGGTTCGCCACGGAGTTGCTCCAGGTACCGCCAGGTCTGGGAGCAGACGAGCAATGGCGCTCCCGGTCGTTCCCGACGAAACGTCTCCAGCAAGCGAAGCGGAAGATCGGAGCTTCTCCCTTTCAGATCGAACATGATGGTGGTATCGCTGGCCGCCGAGCAAAGGAGCTGTTCGAGCGTCAGCGCGGGAGCGGGTCGGAACGCAATCCACCAGCGGTCCCAGCGTAACGGAAGCGGTCCAAGCGTCTTCGAATGGCGCACTTCCAGTCGATCCTGATAGAGCCAGAGATCAGCTTCGATGACATCAACCCCGGCGTCTTGAGCGCGTTTCAACCCATCCAGACTGTTTCCGGCGCGATGCGCAATTGTGACCGGCGTCGGCATCGCGAGCAGCGGATGACGCGGATCCGGATTCGAGGGCTGCACTCGATCCGCTGATGCTTCGGCCAACGGGCCGGAACGCCAGACATCGAATCCGCGCGCTTTCAGCAGAGCAACCGAGACCCACAGACTGCCGACAACCAGCAAGCCACCGACAACGCCGTCGACCAGATAATGGTTTGCGGTCAGGATGATGCCGACGTACATCATCACCGGCATGATGTACCCGAAGTAGCGAACCGGCCGAATCCGCGACTCCCGGACGATCGCGATACCCATCAGCAAATTCCAGCCGAAGTGAAGGCTCGGCATTGCCGCGTATGGATTGGTGAGCGCGGGTGGTTGAAGCACTCGGTACGAACGTGATTGCTCCAGGACCGTATCAACGACGTCGAGATCGGGCATTAGCCGCGGCGGAGCGACCGGATAGGCGGCGAAGATGACCATAGCCAGAAGCCCGGAGATCAGAAACGCGTTTCGGTAGACGCTGAACGTCTCGGGCCGCCGAACGACCAGCCAGACCAGCGTGCCGATCACGACCGGCCAGTGCCCCCAGATATAGATCCAGTTCATCGTGCGGATCAGGAAATCCGAACCGAGAATCCACGCCTGCAACGTCGGTTCGTGAAAGATTCCGAGCCTTGCCTGAAAATCAACGATGCCGCTCGCGTTCCGGATTGCGTCTTCTTCGCGTGCGACCACAATCCCGCGAACCGCGAAGTAGATGAAGATAGCTGGAGCGATAAGCAGGACCTCCCGGACAAGCCGCTCATACCAGGCTCCTCCTCTGGGAGTCAGTTGGTGGATTGCAATCAGGATCGCGATAACAACGGCATAGCCGAGCGTAGACCACTCGAACGGGTTCAGACTGAAGGGAAGCCCAAGAGCCAGACCCGAGTTCGCGACTTCGTAGACCATTGACGTGTCTCTCATCTTGACCGCGCCAGGACGGCGTCAGAAAACCTGCTGAGTTGTTGGTTCGTTGCGCGCTGGTAATCGCAGTGCAGTTAACCAAACATAAACATATCACCTGACGGCACATGGATTTCGCCTCCGGTCAGGAGTAAGGGCTTGAATTTCGACGGCGATGCAGTAGAGTACCCGGCGGGTTGATCGCTCATCCTTCCCGATCAGCCATGCCGTTACGGTGTTGAAACTGCTCGGGTGGACGTGTCATGTCAGTTGTTTCCGTTGCCCAGGGTTCGCTGGCGCTACCGCGTTCGATCTGGATCTTGACCGCGGCGATGAGCGTCCTGCTCACGGCGCGCGGAATGGCCGTCCCCTTTCTGATCATCTACTTTGGACAGGTGCGCGGTTTCGGTGAGACGGTTGCCGGCGCCGGAATCATGGTTAACGCGATCGCCGGTGTCGTCTTCACCCTTCTGATGGCCGGACTCATCGACCGGATCGGCACCCGGCCGGTGCTGATCGCGACCATGGTCGGAATCGGCCTCTCAACACTGGCGCTGCCTGTCATCGACTCCGTTCCGGCGTTCTTCCTGGTCATGGCGCTCTACGGGCTGGCCGCACAGCTTTTCTGGCCCGCCGCGGACGGACTGGCGACATCGCTGATCAGCTTGTATCAGGCAGCCCGGATGTTCGCGCTGTTGCGGGTCGCGAACGCTGTCGGAATCGGCGCCGGCGGATTGATCGGCGGCCTTATCATCTCCGGCGGCGGGGCCGCCGAGTATCGGATCATGTATATCGTCAGCGCCATAGGCTGCATGATCGCCGCGGCCATCGTCCTGATCTTCATCCGGGCGGACGAGAAGTCTCCCGGACAGGACAGCAGTTTTCACGACTTTGGCGAAGCCGCCGGCTGGCGAGCGGTACTGGCTGATCGACGCTTCATCGCCAGCCAGGTCATCGTCTTCGTCCTGGTCGCCGGGTTTATGCAGCTCCAGGTGGCCATGCCGCCGTATCTTCGCACCGAAGCCGGTATCAGCGAGAGCTTTATCGGCGGGTTGCTCGCCTTCAAGACCGTCCTGCTGGTCATCTTCCAGATGCCGGTGGCGGGGAAGATCGCCAGCTGGCCGCGCGGGATGACGCTCTCGATTGCCGGGATCGCCTGGATGATCTCCTACGTGCTGATCGGGTTCTCACCCTGGTTGTTCGTCCTGCCAATCATCGCCGTCTGCATATTCGTTGTCGGTGAAATGCTCTTCATGCCAACCAGCGCGGTGGTGGTGGTCGATCTGGCGCCGGAGAAGCTGCGCGGGCGCTATCTGGCGGTCAACACGGTTGCCTGGGGCATCGGCTGGGGTGTCTCGTCATTCATCGCCGGCGCGTTGCTGAGCACTAGCATCCCCTGGATTATCTGGCCGGCCACGATCGCCATGATGTCGGCCGGCGTGATCGGCGGGTTGCTCTACGACCGGACCGCGCCGGATCGCTACGGCGGTATCGCCCCGGCCAGCCCGATCGGCGGCGACACCTACACGTACCGGCAAAGCCAGGAGATCGAGGAGTTTGATCTGCGTCATCCCACCGAGTATGACCCGGGCGCTTCGTCCTCAGAGGATTCGTAGGTCTGACAACGTCGTTCACGTGCTCCGCCGAGCTCCTTCGATCGCGACGACTCAACGTCTGCAACGCGCTATGCCAGCTCGGCGACAATCCGCGATATCGTCTCCTCTTCCGACGCCGGATCATCACCGGGAATCAGCATCACCAGCAGTTCGTCGATGTCGTTCGCAAGGATGTCGGACAACCGTTGCTGGACGGTCTCCGCCGTCCCGTTGACGACCAGGTGATCGAGCAGCGCGTCGGTCGGCGAATTGTCCGGGTTCACCGGATACCCCGCGTCTGAGAACATGTTGGCGTAGAACGGCTGCCGGGCATAGCGGCCCACGACCGGGTTTGCGATATCGCGAACGTGCTGCAGGTTATCCGACATGACGACCGGCACGTGGGCGATCATCCGTGGCGTCTCGCGCCCAGCGTTCGATGCCCCCTCGCGCATGGCGGGAACCGCTGTTTCCACCAGATACTGCACTGGACAGAGCCAGGAAATGGCGCCATCGGCCGTCTCGCCAGCCAGCCGGAAGGCGTTACTCCGCAGAGCCGAAATATAGAGCGGCATCGGAGCGGGCATTCCCCCGGAAACCTTCACGTTGTAGTAATCGCCGGAGAACTCCGCTTCTCCCGTGTCGATCAGTGAACGCATGATCGTCAGGTATTCCCGCAGGTGATCCAGGGGCTTCCCCATCGTCAGCCCGAAGGAATCCTCAATGTTCGACCGGTGGCTCGGACCGATCCCAAGCCGAAAGCGATCCGGGAACATCTGAAACATCGCCGTCGCCTGGGAAAAGAGCGTGGCCGGATGGCGCGGATAGGTCGGCACGATCGCGGTTCCCAGCTTGATCGAGTTCGTTCGGGCAAGCGCCGCCGGGAAGAACGTCATCGCATCCGGACGCACCCCTCCGACTGTTGACCAGATCATCGGCACGCCGCGTGATTCGGCTCGCATGATCGAATCGACCGCGGTCGCGGCGGATGTCTTGTCCGGGACGTCGAGTCCAATGCGCGGCAAGTCCATAGCCTATCCTCCTGTATGTCGAATCACGAGTTGTCGGATCGATCATGTAATCATGCCTGGTCACGCGCGTTTGGCAAGTGCAAACGACCGGTCAAGAGTCGGCCGGCTCCAGCTCGTCCACCTCGATCAGGAACTCAACGAGCAGGTCGACCTCCTCAGTTGTCAGAATCTCCTGGTAGGCGGGCATATTCCCGATTCCCTGCACGATACGAACGGCGATCTGCTCTGACCCCATCCGCGAGGAAACATTCGTCAGATCCGGACCCCAGTCGCCGCCCTCTCCGTGAATCTGATGACAGTACTGGCAGCCGCGTTCGTGAAAGACCATCGCTCCCTGGAGAATATACGGTTCCTCAGTTCCCAGTTGCTCGGCCTGAAGCGGTTCGGTCTCGTAATCCGGAACCCAGGGCGCTCGGAGCCCCACCACCGTGAGCATGATGAACAATCCGGCGACGATGCTCAGACCAACAATAGCGAACGGACGTCTGCTCGGGTGACGCTCGCCCCGGTTGGCAATCAGCGGCAGGATCAGCAAGAAGACGAAAAACGCGATCGGCAGGTAAACGAGGAAGAATTCCTCGTAGCCGTGCGGTTTAACCGAAATCAGCGCGTAATACCAGACCAGGAACCAGTCCGGCCGGGGTTGGGCCTCCAGATCGGTCAGGTCCGGGGGCGGTCCCAGCTCTCGCGGACCGACCAGGAACCCCAGGACGGTAATGACGATGACGACCAGCCCGCCGAAGACCAGTTCGTTCCAGATGCCGCGCGGCCAGTATGGCCGCTGGTGCTTCTCGACATACGTGTTGTACTCGCTGCGATATGTCTCCGGATCGACCGGTTTGCCGGCTCTGGGCAACTCGGAGATCCCGTGGTAGGTCACCAGAAACATGTGCAGGCCGATCAGCAGGACAATCGCGATCGGCAGAATAAACACGTGAAGCGCGTAGAACTGAGTCAGCGTTCCCCCGCTGAGCGTCTCACCGGCCAGAATAAACTCGCCCAGATGCTCGCCGACAAGCGGCGCGCGCCCGGCAAAGTTGGCGGCAACGACGACGGTCCAAACGCCATGCTGATCCCAGCGCAGCAGTTGCCCGGTCAACGCCATCCCGAACGTCAGATAGAGCAGCACCACGCCCGAGATCCAGTTGAACTCTCTCGGATATTTGTAAGAACCGGTGAGGAAGACGCGCATAGCATGGATCAGCACCAGGATGACCATCGACGATGCGCCGATCCAGTGCATCCCGCGGATCACGTTGCCGAACCGAACCTCATCGGTGATGTACTCGACACTCTGATAGGCGGTATCCGGTGAAGGAACGTAATTCGTCGCCAGCACAATCCCGGTAGCGACCTGCAGGATGAACGAGGCGAGGATTCCAAAACCAAAGACATACGCCCACTGGGAAACGCCCTCGGTGGTCTCCGGAGGAGCGTAGTGGTCGATCGGCTTTTTCATAGTCTCGTAGCCGAGCCGGTCCTTGACGAACTCGACCGGGCGTCGCAACAGGTTCATCCGGGCTCCTCCCGGTTTCGTTCGCAGACGCTGCTCATGATCGCCGCCGTCCAGTTACCGGAACCGGCGCCGCCAGAATTTCGACCTGTCCATCCCGAAGACGGGTATCGAGCCGAACCAGCGGCGTTTCCGGCGGTCCGGCGACAACCTCGCCTTCGCGATCGAATACGCCGCCGTGACAGGGGCAGATGAACAGGCTGGCGCCTTCCCGCCAGGCGACCGGACAGCCGACGTGGGTGCAATAGATCGAAAACGCGGTGAATTCCTCATCATCGATACGCCGCAGATATGCGGCATTCCGGGCAGCCGGGCCAGCCCACGGAGCCGGGTCGTCATCGATGAACTCAACCTTCACGGTTTCGTCGATCTCGAAATCATCGATCGAACCGACCAGTTGCCAGACCTGCTCGCTTCGGGCCGGCTTGCTGAAGAGCGCCCCGATAATCGGAATTCCCGCCACCATCGCGGCAAGGCCCGCTGTTCCGACGCCGATCAAGCCAAGGAATTCCCGTCTGCTTGTCGGGCGCGCTCCTCCCGCGGAATCCGAACAACCGCATCCCCCGGAACATCCCGATTTCGGCTTGTCAGGCGGTTGCCCCAGTCTCCCGCCAGTGACGCGATACAGCATTCTCGGCTCCCTCATTCAGTCTTGCCCGGTCCGTAGTTCGACGCGGCGCCGGGTGCGAGTGTCGTAGTCGCCAGCCGATCCTGACGGTCGACTGACCGCTCGATCGCCCGGAACCAGCCGGCGAAGAGCGCCACCCCGATGATGAGGTAGATCAAACTGCCTGGTCCCATCAGAACCGCCCCGGCTAGTTGCTGGTCCTCGAACGGAGTCAGTCCCCAGGCGGCGGTCGTCGCAGCGTACTCGGCATACCAGGGATTCGGGCTGAAGGAAATCAGCGCACCGAGCGCGGTTTTCTGCAACACCAGAGCGAACAGCATCAATAGCCCAACGCCGTAGTTCACATCGGCCCGCCTGCCACGCTGCAGAACGACCCACCAGAACAGCGCCGCGGCGCCGAACATCGTGAGGTGCTCGAGCGCATGGATGAACTCGCTCTGAATCGCGGCGTTATAGAGCGCCGGGACGTGCCAGGTCCAGAGAACCAGGCTTTGCAGCGCCAACGCGAGCAGTGGCAGCGATACCACCATCCAGGTTGAATCGGCGAAGCTCAGACGGCGCCGGATCCCTGGTATCGTTCGTCGCCAGTGAGCCGGCAATCCCCAGATCGACGTCGCGCTGACATCAGCAAGGATCAACAGCAATGGCGCGATTGTGAGCAGCAGAATGTGCTGCCCCATGTGCGCCGAGAAGAGCGCCGAGCTGAGGGGATCAAGCGGCGAGATCAGCGCAATGAAGATCGTCAGATAGCCGCCCAGAGCAGCCGCCACCTGCCAGATCCGCACGCCCCGGCCGCGTCCGGCTCGCGACCAGATTTCCCGGACACCACGGAGATAGATCCAGACCGCGATAGTCAG
>SKTL01000116.1 GCA_007122555.1 Thermomicrobiaceae bacterium
CGATCCAGCAGGCCAGATTTATTGCGATTTCGGTTCCGATGCACACCGCATTGCGTCTTGGTGAAGCCGTTGTCCGGCGTATCCGGGAACTGAACCCGGACGCGTTTGTCTGCTTTTACGGCCTCTACGCCTGGATGAACGCGGACTATCTGCTGCGAGAGTATGCGGATGCGGTGATCGGCGGCGAGTACGAGCAGCCGCTGCTCGAGCTGATCCAGCGGACCGAGCGCGGCGATTCGGAGCCGATCGAGGGTGTCGGTGAAGCGGGCAGAGTGGCTGATCCCTCGATCATGCGGATCGCGTTCCCGGAGCCGGATCGGTCAACCCTGCCGGCCATGGAGCATTACGCCCATCTACTGATCGACGGGAAAGCTGTTCCAGCAGGCTACTCGGAAACGACTCGCGGGTGCGCTCATACATGCCTGCACTGTCCGGTTGTGCCGGTCTACCATGGTCGATTCTTCGCGATTCCGCGCACCGTGGTGTTGAGTGATATCCGCCAGCAGGTGCACGCCGGCGTTGGACACATTACGTTCGGAGATCCGGATTTCCTGAATGGTCCAACCCACGCGTTGCGGATTTGCCGTGCGCTCCATGAGGAATTCCCGCATGTCACGTTCGATATGACGACGAGGGTCGAACACATCCTTGAGAACCGGCATCACTTTCCAGAATTCGCCGAGCTCGGGTGCGTATTCGTTATATCGGCCGTGGAGTCGATCAGTGAACTGGTTCTTAAGAAAATCGACAAGGGCCACACCAAAGACGACGTCGTCGAGGCATTGCAGATCCTGGACGACGCCGGTATCGCCATGAGGCCGTCGTTGTTGCCGTTCACGCCATGGACGACGATGGAAGACTACATCGAGTTACTCGAGTTTATCGACCAGCATGACATGATCGAGAACATCGACCCGGTGCATCTCTCGATCAGACTGCTCGTTCCGCCGGGATCCGCGCTGCTCGATGAGCCGGACGCCCATGAGTGGGTCGGCGAACTGGACGAGACCGCCTACGGCTATGCCTGGACTCATCCGGACCCCCGGATTGACCAGCTGCAGCGCCAGATCGCCCGCATCTCCGAGGAAGCGTCCAACTGCGATGCTGATCCATACGACACGTTTGACGCAATCCGCGAGGCGACGTATCTGCTCGCGGATGAAGCGCCGCCGAACCGCCCCGAACGACCCCGCCGCCGCTGGCGCCGTCCACCCAGGTTGACGGAATCCTGGTTCTGCTGAGCAGAACCAACCGCGGACCAGTTCGGTTCGCTCTCCTGAAACAATCGACTGTCAGCACGGCCCGGGACTTCTCCCCAGCGAATGGCCCGTTCATTCTGGTGATATGAACGTGCGCGCGGATGCGTGGCGCCGTTGTGTTACCGGCAAGGTGTCAGCTTTTCAGTTCGGATTCCTATAAATTCCGAGTCTTCCGGGAGCCTGCGCAGCGTAACGCAAAGAGCGGCGTTCCTGATGTACGAATCCCGCAAAGCAAGCGGGCACGCGTATAGCCGAACGAGAGAACGATAAGTACAATCATTGCGGGGGCACGACGGTGTACAGGCGAACGATGCGGCGCGCGAACCTGACCGTTAGTCGGGGAGAGGCGTAGCGAATCCTGTGAGCTTACGCCGTTGAGTGCCAGGCATGCGCCCGGTTGTTCGGGGGAAAACGCAATGGCGAGGGCTGACGACTGCCGGGACAATGAGTCGCGTCGCGCGGCTGATGCGGCACTTTCCACTATCTCTGATCTGATCTACATCTTCGACGAGCGGCACTGTCTGGTCTACGGTAATCAGGCGTTCTTTGATCTGATCGGCGCCGTGCCGAACGACCTGGTTGGCAGACCGATACGGTCGTTTCTCGGGGACGCCCTTCTCGCGGATCAGCTTGAAGCTGACATGCAACGCGTTGTTGACATTGGCGAGACCGTGTTCAACGTCGCCCGCTACACGAGTCCGTCTGGCATCTCCGGACATTTCGAATACATCTATCGACCCTATGTCCATGACGGCGGAGTCTGGATTGTCGGGTCCAGCCGGGATGTATCGGAACGAATTCGCCTGACAGAAGAAGTATCTCAGAAGACCCGACAATTGAGTGAGATGCTGGAGAGCATTACGGACTCCTTCTACGCCGTAGACCGCGACTGGAACTTCACGTTCGTCAACACACAGGCAGCGGACGTTCTTCAGCGCGATCGCGATGAGCTGATTGGCCGAAGCATATGGGACGAGTTCCCTGAGACAACCAACACGATACTGTATCCATCCTACCTGAGTGCGATGGAGACGCAAACGCATTGCTCCTTCGACTTTCACTACGCTCCGCTCGATACCTGGTTTGAAGTGCATGTCTACCCGTCGCCCGATAACCTCTCGGTCTATTTTCGGGACATTAACGAGAAGGTTCGCATCCAGCATGACCTCGCGGCAAACGAACGCCGGTATCGAACGTTGACGGATGCGATGCCGCAGATGGTCTGGCTAACTGACGCGAACGGCTACCACCTCTACTACAACCGTCGCTGGTACGAATACACCGGATTGAGCGAGAACGAGTCGCTCGGGTTTGGCTTCACCAACGCGCTCCACCCGGATGACAAAGTTCGCACGCTGGAGCGCTGGGAGCGCGCCTGGAGATTCGGTGAGGACTATGAGATCGAGTATCGGTTCTATTCAAAGGATTCTGGCGAGTATCGCTGGTTTCTTGGCCGCGCCTTCCGAGTCTACGACGATGACGGATCAGTTGTCGAATGGGTTGGCACCTGCACCGATATCGATCCGCAAAAGCGCGCGGAAGCAAAGCTGCAGGAGAGTGAGCGCCGGCTGGCCGATGCCCAGCGAATTGCCCGAATCGGCAACTGGGAGTTCGATATCAACACTGAAACGTTCACCTCCTCGGCCGAGCACGATCGCATCTTCGGCCTCGATCCCCAGGAGGAATATGGAATTCAGGTTTACATCAACGCCATCCCTGAAGACGATCGAGCTCTTGTTCGACAACAACGGGATCGCGTTCTGGAACAGGGATTCGGTTCGTACGACATCGAGTACCGAATCGTGCGCGCAGACGGCGAAGAGCGCGTTGTGCATACGTTGGCGGAGCTCGAAACTGATGACGCCGGTCGCCCCATCCGATTTGTCGGCACTGTCCATGATGTCACGGAGCGTCGGGAGATCGAACGAGCCGTTGAGGAGTACGCCCACCAGCAGTCAGTGCTCTCGCGCGACCTGCAGCAACTCAACGCTACGCTCGAGCAACAGGTTCAGGCGCGCACGGCGGAGCTTCGCCGATTGTCGGAGAATCTGGAGCGCATGGTTCAGGAGCGCACTGCCGAGCTGGAGGAGAGCCGCGCGGAGCTCGCCTTTCAAGCTCAGCATGATCCGTTGACGCAGCTTCCGAATCGGACACTTCTTGAAGACCGCCTGGAGCGCGCGATCGCTTCTGCAGAGCGTAACGGCCTGATGGTCGGGGTTCTGTTTATCGATCTGGATGGATTCAAGCTGATAAACGACACGTTCGGACACGCAGCGGGTGACGAGATACTGAAAGCGGTCGGATCCCGTCTTCAGGCGCGGCTGCGGCGTTCCGACACGCTCGCTCGGCATGGAGGCGATGAGTTCGCGGCAGTTGTCGCGGGTATCTCAGGCCCGGACGCCCTGCATACCGTGTCACAGGCGCTCCTGTCCTGCCTCTCAACGCCAATGGTCGTTTCGGGCCGGTCCGTCCGAATGAGCGCGTCGATCGGCGCCGCTGTTTACCCGCAGGATGCGCTGACGGTGAGCGCATTGCAGCGCAACGCAGATATCGCGATGTATCGCGCGAAACTGGCTGGCAAGAACGATATTCGCTTTTACTCGCCATCAATGAATGCGGCGGCCGAAGAGCGACTGGAGATCGCGACGCACCTGTCTTCCGCACTCGATAACGCTGAACTCAAGGTCCACTACCAACCTCAGGTTGATGCGCGGAGCGGGCGGATTGTCTCGTTTGAAGCGTTGCTGCGATGGAACAATCCAGTCCTCGGAAGCGTGGCGCCCGGCCGGCTTATTCCGATCGCCGAAGAAGCCGGGCTAATGATCGAGATCGGAAACTGGGTTCTGGAGCAAAGCTGCGCGCAGGCCGCATCGCTCAGTTCGGCATGCGGGGAGAAGATAGGCATTGCGGTGAATCTCTCAGCTGCGCAACTGGATCGAGAGGATTTCATCTGCTATGTCGAGGAGACGCTGGACCGTCACCAGCTTGATCCCTGGCAACTCGAGCTCGAGGTGACCGAGAAAGCGGTAGTACACGATCTCGAATATTCATCTCGGCGGATGAACGAGCTCCGAGCGCTCGGGGTGCGGTTTGCGTTGGACGGATTCGGGCTCGGAACGTCCTCACTGGGGAATCTGGTGCGCTTGCCGCTGGATACTGTGAAGATTGATCGGGAATTCATTCGAGACCTGCCCGGTAGCGGTGTGGCTGACCGGGTGGTTCAGGCAATTGTCTCGCTCGCTCACGGGATTGATCTGTGCGTTGTCGGCGAGGGTATTGAAACCGTGGCTCAACGGGATCGCGTCCTCGCTCTGGGGTGCGGGCGCCTGCAGGGATTCCTGCTGGGATATCCTGTTGACGCCGCGACGGCGGAGAAGCTGCTCCGCGATCAACGCACGCCGCCGCGCTGATCAATTTCCCCATCACTCCCGGATGATATCCCGCTGCGAACGCCGGTTCCTTGCAGATTCCCACGCTGCTGGTTGCGCGTGTTTGCAAAATCGTGTACTATACTCCGAATATCGACCACAACCTATCGCTAGCATTCGGAGGTCAATATGCTATCTCGCTCCGATACATTCGTTACCCAGGTGCACCAGCATCTCTGCTCGAAAGGGTTGTTCGGAGATGTCGCCCACTGGTGCGAGATGCGAAATGACTGCGTGTGGGTCGTGAAGTGCCCGGATTGTGGTGAAACGTTTGCGCTGGAAGAAGAAGAGTACGAGCTACTTGTCCAGCGATCGCAGGAAACAGCCGATTCCTGCGGGATCATCCCGGCGGCTGGTTGATTGACATCTGTCGCCAACCTCTCCCGACGTGACACATTTAGCGATCGTCAGACGGGCTCATGGTGTCCGTCTGCGCGCGGCGTATCGCCTGCGTCGTTTCGCAGGGTCTCCTCTACTGCGCCCACAAGTTGATCGACAAGACTCGCCGCGGTCGCGTCGATGTGTGTTGCGGCGTTCCCGTTCTGTCCGAGTTCTGGAAGCGCCGGGCCGAACGTGATCAGGTATTGGCTCGGGCTGATCGGGATGCGGTCCACGTCCGGATCGCTCGTGCAGAGACCCCGATACCATGCAACGAACGACGGATCATCAGTCTGTGTCACCAACCGACTGTCTGGATCGATCAGGAACGTGTGCAGATGCGGGCGGGTAAGTTCACCGATCCATTGCACGATCGTCGGCGGGGCGGCGGAGTCCACCACGACGATGTCGACGGTCGCCAGGGCGAGACTGATCCACTCGGCTAGACGATGCCCGCTCCTCGGCTCATAGGTCACGTAGGTTACCTCAGGATGGCGCTCCTGAAATGTTCGGAACGCTCTGGCTCCCTGTTGAACGAGCATGTTCTTGAGCCAGGGATTGACCCGCTCTTCGTAGAAACGAGCCTCGTCTTCGATTGCGGCAATCTGTCTCGCCATCGAACGGTAGAGGTGCGCGGATGGATTCTCCTGATCCGAAATGACTGATCGGGGGAAGAACGCCCAACGTCGACGTGGCTGCGGCAACACGATAGCCAGTCCCTCTTTCTGAAACCTGATTTGCGGATGTTTTCGCTAACCCGAATAACCGGCGCGAGCCACGCTCGGATCGGCCTCCGGTTGATTAATCAGGTTTACCACGTGATCCACGCCTTCAACAGCTCGGACGCGATTGGCGATGTCCAGCGCGAGTTCGTCATCCTGAACTGCCCCGCGTAGAAAGACGGTTGAACCGCTGGCGTCGACGTTGATGTCACCCTTGGGCAGGTTCGGATCACGGAAGACCTGACTCATCACGCGGTCGACCAGCACAGACTCGTTCTCGGAACGGCGGTCGGACCCGCCATCGGTCATCTGCCGGACTTTGTGAAGCGCGCCCTCGGCGAATCCGGAGACGTAATCAGCGCGTTTTGGCAGGTCTTCGGTTACGGCGCGATCGACGGTGTTACGCGCCTTGATCGCCTGATCACGGGCCAGCGACCGGCGCCTGCGCCCGTTCTGCGGATCAAGGATGAACATTGCCGCGGCGCCCACGGCAAGTCCGGTAATCAGCCCCCAGATGTACCCGCTTCGTCTGGATCGTTGTTCGTCTGGAATCAGATTGTTCGGGAAGAAGTCGCGTTGCATTGCTTTCGCCTCCTGTGAGTGCATCCCGGGGAAACAAAACGTCGTTCGTTCTGGCTGGCGCTTCACGCGTGTTCAGGTAGAGCCGCAATGGATGTGCCATCCGAATGCGCAAGCAATTCCAAAGCCCACTAAGGTGCTACGATGTAAGCATTGATCCAGTCGTCATCGAGAGGAGCAGGCAGCATGCCGGCCATCTATCTGAACCATGTCAGCGTCAGCGCCCGTGATCTGAACGAATCGACCCGCTTCTATGAGGATCTGCTTGGTATGGAGCGCATTCCGACTCCGAACTTCGGCGGGAACGTCCAATGGCTCCGTGTTGGATCTCAGCAGCTGCATCTCGCCGAGCGCGAAGTTCCGATCAACAACCTGAACCATTTCGGCGTGACGGTGGACGACTTCCCCGCGGTGTACCGGAAGGCTCGCGAGATGGGGATCTTCAACGACCGGATGCAGGGGTATCACCTCTGCGAGCTACCCGATGGCAAGGTGCAGCTCTACGTTCAGGACCCGGCGGGAAACACGCTGGAGATCAATCATCCAGACGTCGCCACGCTGCCGGACGAAATCCGGGCCGATATCACGAAGCTCGTTGACGCATTCCCGCAGAGCGACGCCACTCTTCAGGCGCGCCTGTATGCCTCCCCGGCGGACGCGCCAGCCGGCGGCGACAGTTGACAGGAGCGGCGTCCGGGTCATAGGATGCCTGTTCAGAGTGGTATTGTCGACGCCAGCAGGAAAGGGAAGACGCATGAGTGCAGAGCAGACATTGAAGGACAAGGGTATCCAGCTTCCAGCCGTTCCAGGACCAGCCGGGAACTATGTTCATGCGGTTCGGACAGGCAATCTCCTGTACCTCTCCGGAAAGGGTCCGTTCGATCCGAACGGCGGACCTGCTCCGACAGGGAAG
>SKTL01000415.1 GCA_007122555.1 Thermomicrobiaceae bacterium
CCCATCGGCCAGCGGAATCCTTCGCGCATGATGGTGTCGACCTGTTCCCGGGTTGCGATACCCTCGTCAACGATCTTCCGGGCTTCCGCACGCGCCGCGTAGTTGATTCGGTTGCCGACGAATCCCCAGACCATCGGTTGGTCTTTTACGACAACCGGCGTCTTTCCCGCCTTCTCGGCGGCCCTGACTAACGCCTCGGTGGTCTCGTCCGTCGTGCCTTCGTGGACGATCAGTTCCGCCAGGCGCATGACGGCGCACGGTTGAAACCAGTGCCAGCCGATCACCTTTCCGGGTCGATCAATCGCATGCGCAAGCGCGGTGATCGGAAGTCCCGCCGTATTCGACGACAGAATTGCATGTGGGGGAGCAAGCTCATCCAGTCGCCGGAAGATGTCAATCTTCAATCCGATGTCTTCAGGCACGGCTTCGATCACCAGATCGGCGTTACGGCAGGCCGCTCCAAGATCTGTGGTCTTGGAGATACGCGCCATTGCCTGGTCGACCTGCTCGTCGGTCAGTTTTCCCCGCTCGACCGCCTTCCGCAGACCAAACCGATCGTGTTCGATCCGTTCCACGGCGGCCTGAAGCTGATCTTCGCGTACGTCGTGCAATGCGACGTTGAATCCGGCCGCGGCGAGGACTTGCCCAATCTGCGCGCCCATGACGCCCGCGCCAATAACCGCGACTGATTCGATCTCTTTGACCATCTTGTTCTCACCTATCTAATCTATTCGTCAACACGTGTAACCCGACGGCCGGGTTTGAAATCGGCCAGAGGAGGTGCTCCATCGCGTTCAATCCTCTTAACCGGCGCGTGGGAGCCCGATTCTGAACTCATCAGGGTAGGCGACTTGAGCGAACGCAGCAGCGCTGGATCACGAATTCTCGGCCCTTGGAACCCATCTGGGACTATCCACGCCGACGGGCCGCAATCATGCCTGGCCAGTCAGCCTGAGATCGCTCTTCAGCCAGACTTCGGCGACGCAATTTGCCGGCGCCGTCCCGAGGCAATGAGTCCAGGAACTCGTAGGTCTTGGGCAATTTATACGACGAAATGCGCTCGCGACAGAAGGCGTCAAGGTCTTCGATTTCAGGGGGCGAGGCGAGCGCTTTCGGCTGGACGACGGCGTGCACGCGTTGTCCCCACTCGTCGTCAGGAACGCCGACCACAGCGGCGTCGGCGACGTCCGGATGCTCGGTGATAGCTCCTTCAACTTCGGCCGGGTAAACGTTCGCGCCGCCGGTGATGATCAGATCGACTCGCCGGTCGGCGAGATGCAGATAGCCTTCTTCGTCAATCCATCCCATATCGCCGACGGAATGAAAGCCGTCCGCGGTTGACTTCGTCGGGGGCGAGCCGATATAGAAATAGGTAGGATCCTCCTGGAACGGGCGGAAGAAGATTTCACCGACAGTGCCCTGCGGTAGCTCCGCGCCGTCTTCGTCAAGGATCTTCATTTCGGAATCCTTGGGCCGGCCGACGCTTCCCGGATGCTCTAGCCATTCGTCGCCCCGTATCGTCGTTGATCCGATCGCCTCGGTCGTGCCGAAGCTCTCGTAGATCTTCTCCGCTCCGATCAGGTCAATCCAGGCTCGCTTGAGCCATTCCGGGCAAGGCGCAGCGGTGTGAAAGATCGCTTCAATGCTGGAAAGATCGCGTTCCTGGATATCCGGCAGGAGATAGATTCGACGCATCATGATCGGCGCCAGAAACATCCAGTTGACCCGATAGCGTTCGATGAGCTCGACGGCAGTTTCCGCGTCGAATCGTTCCATCAAGATCAGTCTCTGGTCATCGAACAGCCCGTGATGACTCCAGCTGAACGGCGAATTGTGATAGAGCGGGCCAGCGACGAGTTGCACCTGCCCCGACTTGAACCCAGCAATGGTGAATCGCCGTTCGTTGGTCGGGGTGCGTTTCCAGGGCCGGGGATCGACGATGATCTTGGGGCGTCCAGTCGAACCACCGGATCCGACGGACTTACCTGGATGGGCGACCTTGTCCGGCAACGGCTCAGTCGAATAGGATTCGGATCGCCGCAGGTCGGATGAATTCAGCGATGGGTGCGGGATGTCTTCCCAATCCGAGACGACCACCTTCGCTTCCGCGACTTCAAGGATCTGGTCGCGCTCACGAACAGGGATGTTGAACCGAACCGGCACAACCAGCGCGCCGAGCTTCCATGCCGCGTAGGTTGCAAAGAAATGCTCGGGACAGTTTGGAAATCCAACGACTACCCGTGAGTCTTCGTCAACGCCGTGCTCTGCAAGGAGTCGAGCGAACTGTGTCGATCGGTCATCAAGCTCTCGCCAGGTAACGTGGCGTTCGTCGCCTTGCTGCGGCACGAATGTAATCGCCGTTTTCTCCGGATGCTCCTGGGCGAGCATCGTTATCCGGCGACCGAATGAGATCTCCTGTTCCTCCGCGACCGGCATCCTGCGTCCCTTCATCACCGATTGATGAACCGTGTCCTTCGAAGTTTCAGTTCCAAGAAAGCTGGTTGCGCGAGTCTCGTCACGCAACCAGCCCTTGCCAAGTGCTAGGTCAACGTCACAGATTCGAACCGGGTCAGCCCGAGGGCGTCGCGGTTGAAATCCGCGATCGTATCGACGCGATAGCCACCAACGCTGTTGATGTTCACCGCTTTGACGTGCGGCTGATCCGCAGCGTAGATTCGCTGAACCTCGCGATACGCTTCGGCGCGCTCCTCCTGATCGACCGCCTGACGGCCGCGTTCGAATGCAGCGTCCATTTCCGGGTTGCTGTACTCTCCCGGGTTGTTGCTGCCGCCGGTCGTGAGCGCGGAGATTGTCAATCCGTCCGGATCCCACTCACGGGCGAGTGAAGTCTGAGCGATCTGGAACTCGTGCTGCTGGTAAACCTGCTCGATCCAGGTAGCGAACTCAAGTTGTTCCAGCGTCACGTTGAACCCGATGTCCTGGAGCATGGCGTGCATCAGCTCACCGTACTGCCCCCAGACACCCTGGGTAAAGATCTTGAAGACAATCTCTTCACCGTCGTAGGAGGATTGCTCAAGATACTCCCGCGCCATGTCGATGTCGTAGTACGGCCCTTCTATGTCGTCCGCGTGGGCCCAGTGGTTTTCCGGGAATGGATTCCAGTGCGCTTCACCGCGGCCGCGATAGATCGCCTCCAGGAACGCCTCGCGGTCGGTTCCGTAAGCGACGGCCAAACGTGCGTTCAGATCGTCAAACGGAGGCCGTTGATTGTGCATAAGCAGCCAGGTGTACGCTGCGCTACCCGGGTGCTGGCCAATCAGCTCTATCTGATCGTCGGTCTCCATCTCGTCGATGCGATCATATGGAATCGTCTGGCTGTAGTGGATCTCTCCTGTTGTCAGATTGGCGATCCGGGTCTGCTCTTCCGTTGCCGGGGTGAGCGTTACCGTGTCGGGATAGTCGACCGCCCATTCTCCGTGATAGTTCTCATTCTTTTGCAGTCGCAGGTGCTGGTTGGGAATCCGCTCAACGAACGTGAACGGCCCGGTCCCAACAGGATGCTCTGAGAGATTCTCCGCTTCCTCTTCCGGAACAACCGAAGCGACCGCGAGGTTCACCAGCAGAACACCACTCGGGTGCGCGAGCGTCAGCTCGACCTGGTAGTCGTCGAGGACTTCAACCGATTCCACTTCATTGATGTACGACGCGTACTTCCCGCCGGCGCCAATCTCGAAGATCCGGTCGATCGTGAACTTGACATCTTCGGCGGTCATTTCCCGACCGTTGTGAAACGTGACGTCTTCGCGGAGATCGAAGACCCAGATCAGCTCTTCGTCATCGGTAATCTCCCAGCTTTCAGCGAGATCGGGCTGCGGTTCCATTTCAAGGTCCCACCGGGTCAGCCCGCTGAAAACACTTCGCTGCGTCTGCCGGTCAATGTTTGCGGTGAGCCGGTGAGGATCAAGTTCAATCGGTTCCGTACCGAGTCCGACAGTGATCGCACGATCGCCCACTTCGACATCATCATCATCGTCGTCAGCGGGTTCATCGTCGTCCTCATCGTCAACTTCCGGTTCTTCTTCGTCTTCGTCGTCGATCTCCGGTTCGTCGTCATCCGGCTCGTCGACGGGATCTACGGTGTCATCAGCAACGTCGTCGTCATCATCATCGGCCTCACAGGCGGCAAGTAGCCAGGCGCCTGCGGTTCCCGCGCCGAGCAGCGACGTGTACTTCAACAGCTTGCGGCGGCTGATCGTTCGTGTCATAAGCTCGTCGGCGTTCATATACGTGTCACTCACTCATCCGCTCCTCTCGAGGGGAATTTGAACGGTTCTACTCTTTAAGGGACCCCTGCGTTACCGGTATTGACGAACCGGGATTGTCACATAACTCCGCTCCAATCACGTGTTCTTCAGGTGCGGATCGAGCGCCTCACGCAGTCCGTCACCAACGAGGTTGAATCCGAGAACGCAGACAAAGATTGCGAGGCCAGGGAAGGTGGCGACCCATGGTGCGCTGGCCATCAGACCTCGGCCTGCCCCAAGGATCGACCCCCACGACGGCTCCGGTGGTTGTGATCCAAGACCCAGGAAGCTCAAACTGGCCTCGACCAACACGGCATAAGCAACGCCAAGTGACGCCTGCACGATGATGGGCGAGACGCAATTGGGCAGAATCGTGCGCATCATGATGTAGCTGTCTTTCGCGCCGATCGCGCGAGCGGATTCGACGAATTCTTTTTCTTTTAGTGACAGCGCGTTGGCTCGGGTGATACGGGCAAATGCTGGTATGAAAATCACGCCGATTGCGATCATTGCGTTTCGAATCGACGGCCCCAGCACCGCCATGACAAAAATCGCCAGCAGGATTGCCGGAAATGCGAGCAAGGCATCCAGAAATCGCATAATGAGCGAGTCGGAGAGCCCGCCGTAGTACGCGGCGACAACACCCAGCGGAACGCCCACGATTGCCGCGATGCTGATCGAAATGACGCCGACCTGAAGCGATACCCGGGAACCGTGTATCACGCGGGAAAAGAGGTCACGGCCGATCGCGTCGGTCCCCATCGGATGTTCCAGGCTGGGAGACAGGAGAATGGCTCGCGGTGCAGTCTGGTATGGATCATGGGGCGCAATGATATCGGCGAATATCGCGGCAAAAACGATAACCAACACGATGGCCAGCCCGACAACTGCCGTTCGACTTCTTCTGAATCGACGCCATATCTCTCTGGACTGGGCTACGAATCCAGCCTTAATCGTGATTTCGGTTGCGCGACCGCTCTCGGCCCTGGACATCTCCGCCAAGCTGTCCTCTTGTTTCGCCATGCCTGTTCCGTCCTCTTCTCAGCGCGATGTCAATACTGAATGCGTGGATCAATGTAGACGTAGAGGATGTCGACCAGCAAGTTGACAAGGATAAACGCCAGCGCCGTAAAGAGAACGACGCCCTGAACAATCCCGTAGTCGCGATTATTGATCGCCGAGAGGATTAGTAATCCGATGCCGGGCCATTCAAACACCTGCTCGATAATAACGGTGCCCCCGAGCAGATTTCCGAATTGAAGCCCCACGACAGTGACGACTGACAACAACGCGTTACGCACCGCGTGACCCAGAACGACCGAGCGTTCAGTCAGACCCTTGGCCCGCGCTACGCGAATGTAATCCGCACTCATCACGTCAAGCATCCCGGACCGCATGAATCGAGAAAGTGGCGCCGCGAGCGACGTGCCGAGCGCAATTGATGGAAGAATCAGTCTTTTTAATCCATCCCCCGGGTCATCGATGAGCGATGTATAGCCGGAGACCGGCAGGATCTGCAGCGAGACACCGACCACAAGGATGAGCATTATGCCGAGCCAGAACGTTGGGATGGCGACGCCAAACAATGAGACGGTGGTGATGATGTTGTCGAGCCATGAGTTTGGTTTCGCTCCGGCGATAATCCCGAGGGGTATCGCAATGATGACGCCGACCAGGAGCGAGGAAATGGTCAACGTCAATGTGGCAGGCAGTTTCTGAAGGATCAGTGAGCTAACTGGCTGCCGGCTGACCCAGGACTCTCCGAAATTCCCAGTGAAAACATCGCCCAACCAGATGCCATATTGGACGATGATAGGGCGGTCCAACCCCATCTCCTGTCTGACTTGCTGACGGCCTTCTTCTGTGGTTTCCATCCCGAGCCGGATGGCGCTGGGATCACCGGGGATGAGCCGAAGCACGAAGAACACAATGATCGACAAGAACAGCAGCACCAGCGGAAGTTGGGCCAGCCGTCGAAGAACATAGTCTTTCATCAGTTACAAGGACCTTTGTTCATAATGAGAAACCGATGGCGAATGCTTCGCTTTCAGAACCAGGGCCATGCGATAGCTCCGCCCATATTTCGAATCGCGGGTCGGCTGGGAACGTAATTCAATGCTCAAACACAATTGTGCAACGCACTTTCACGATTGATGCCATACTAGTGCATACCAGATTCCATGTCAACTGGATCGGCTGACCAATCACAAGACCGCCCCTCGATTCCCGCGCCACGTTTGCCTCTTTCGCTCGAGGAAACGCCAGGCCGTTGTGTGTCGTCTCGCATTCCTTGCCCGTTCAATCGACTTCAGTTGTATTTGGCCTGTTTGGTGCTGCGCTCAATCTCGCCTTTGCCGACCAGATAGACAACGTCCTGAAGATCGTTGAGATAGGGTGCAATGATCTTTTCGTGCACGGGAAAGACGTGCATATTGATCGCTGGCGGAGACTGTTGGCGGCCGACAACCCAACCTCGCTGCTCCATACCATCGGCGATCGCGTAGGTGTCGAGTGTCTGGGAACCGTAGCCGAAGTGGTTCATCACTGGCTTGGCAAGGATCTCGAGTCCCGGAATCTCCGAGATCCCGTCCATCAGCTGTCTGGTGATGTCCATTGACTTCGCGACGATGCGGCAATATCCTTCTTCACCAAGGTAGTTCATCACAGCCCACGCGGCCGCGACCGCGCCGCCTGATCGCGTGCCGCCGATCGTGTGAGTGGCGTACAGGCCGTATGGCCAGTTGGTGAACGAAAACGATACGCAGTCGCGCAGCTCGGGATCCCGGAACATGATGATCGACGCGCCTTTCGCCGCGTATCCATGTTTATGCAAGTCGGCGGAAATCGATGTCACGCCCTCAACACGGAAGTCCCATTGCGGCACTGGTTCGCCGTTCTTCTCCATGAACGGGAGAAAGAATCCGCCGA
>SKTL01000146.1 GCA_007122555.1 Thermomicrobiaceae bacterium
ATCGTCGTCATCATCGGTCGCACAGGCCGCCAGAACCAGCGACGCACTGGCGGCTCCCATGATTCCGACCATCGTTCGTCGTGTCACTCGGTGTCCAAGTGTGCGTTCGAGATCCATCCCGCATCCTCTCTGCAATCGAGCATCTGCTGTTCGCAGATGCAACGTGTCAACGACGGGCGCGACACTGGTCTGCTTAACCGTGCGCGCTAATTGCAGGATAGTGAGGAGTGCGGGTGCGTTCCGTAAGCCTCATTACGTCCGCAGATGATTCACTGGCAATTGCCGGGTGCGCAGCTTGCTGCCTCGGATACTGCGAACATCACCCCTTCAGGCAGACGAGTGGTTTCAAGCGGGCGACCTTCTGGACGATTCCGGACCCGTGCATCGCGTTGATGACGGCTTCGATGTCCTTGTACGCGCCCGGGGATTCTTCGCTAATGGCGTGTTTGCCGTGCGCCCGAACCGTTATCCCGAGCTGTTTCATTCGGTGGACGACCGACTTCGCGGGATACTGCTTCCTGGCCGCCCGGCGCGACATGGCTCGACCCGCGCCGTGTAGCGCGCTGCCGAATGTCTCGTCCATCCCGTAATCGGTCCCGCGGAGGATGTAGCTGCTGGTTCCCATCGTTCCTCCGACGAGGACCGGCTGGCCGATGTGCATGTAGCGCGGCGGGATTTCCGGACGCCCCGGGCCGAACGCCCGTGTTGCGCCCTTGCGATGGACGAGCAGATTCTTCATCGCGCCGTCGACGTCATGGTCTTCAAACTTCACGGTGTTGTGGGCGATCTCATAGAGCGTCTCGATGTCTTCCGCCGGCGTTCCCAGCGCATCCTCGAAGGCTTCCCGGATCAGATGGGTCAACACCTGACGGTTGGCGAAGGCGCAGTTCGCGCCGGCCATCACCGCGGAATAGTAGTCTCTGCCTTCCGGGCTGTTAATCGGAGCGCAGACGAGTTCCCGCTCGAGGATTGGTATGTTGTACGTCTTCGACGCCTGTTCGAGCGTCTTCAGATAGTCAGTCCCGATCTGGTGCCCTAACGCCCGACTTCCGGTGTGCAGCATGATCGTGACTTGACCTTGCTGAAGCCCGTAGGCCGATGCCGCTTCCTGATCGAAGATCTCATCGACGTACTGTACCTCGACGTAGTGATTGCCAGAGCCGAGCGTGCCGACCTGCTGGATCTGACGTTGCTTTGCGGTCTTGCTCACCTTCGAGGGGTCCGCCCCGTGCAGTTTGCCTCCGGACTCGATGAAACCGAGATCGTCCGGCGTGCCGTATCCGAGCCCGACAGCATAGCTGGCGCCCTGTTCGAGCACCCGATTGATCTCCTGCTCGTTCAGGCGAAGCTCACCGGTGCTGCCGAGTCCGGCCGGAACGTGCTCCATGAGCTTGTCGGCGAGTCGATCTTCCTTGCCGGCGATCTCATCCCGCGTCAGCATCGTTCGCAGTGTGCGCACACCGCAATTGATGTCAAATCCGACGCCCGCGACACTGATTACGCCGTCGTCCGGGTCAAATGCGCCGATTCCACCGATCGGGAACCCGTACCCAGGGTGAATGTCGGCCATTGCCAGCGCGGCCTTCTGAATACCCGGCAGGCAGGCGACGTTGACAAGCTGTTGCAGGGCGCTCCATTCGCCGGCATTCCCGGTCAGCTCATCGATTCCCGCCTGATCGGTGTAGATCCGGGCGGGGACGTTCATCGCGCCGGATTTCGGGATCTCGAACCGGTAGGCATCAGTACGGTTGATCGTGATGTGTTTCCCGGTCATCAGTACCTCCGAATATCCGAGTGCCGTCTGCTGAATTGCCTGCAGCAGAATCGTCGGTGTCTGGAGTGCGCTAAAGATCGAGCAGGCAGCGCAGCAGCCACCCGCGTTCATCGTGTTCGACCCGGAGCCCGCCATAGGTGGCCGCCTTGACGTCAGAATCAACCTCGTGCCGTTTTAGATTGATCGGTTCACCGAAGAGACGGCAGCTGACGCGCCAGTCGTCACCGATCTGTTCGACTGCATCAATGACGATGTCGTGAAAGAATGCGTTGTGAATGTCTTTTGTCGCAAGGACCGAGTTCAGAAGGTCGACGAAGAGCGAACCGGGATCGTTTCCAGACGCCCGGACCTCCCATGTGACCTGGTGAGTGACTGTATCTGGATCGACCATCAGCGAAAGCATGCCGCGGACGCCGTCGGCCAGCGCCTGCTCCAGCGTCTCGCCGGTTGCCTGTAATCCGATATCCGCCTGGTGATCGAGCAATTCCCAGGGCATCCGGTTCTCCAGTGCTGATCGCGCTATCGGTATTCCCGGGAGAGTTTCCGAATATCGGTATCCGGATCACGCAGCGTTTCCGGGGCGATCTCCGCCCTTGCCGCGACAAGCCGGCGGGCTGAACGAAACTCGCGGGCCTGGTTCACCGTTACTGCCGCACAGATCGCGCCGTTGTCGAGATAGAAGGCGGTAATTGTTCGCTCGTCCGGATTACCACGGATGATCACGTCGCAGTCGTCCGGGGCGAAGCCGGCGTACTGGATGTTGGTGTCGTACTGATCCGACCAGAAATACGGAACCGGCGCGAATCGCTCGTCAGTAGCTCCAGCGATGATCTTTCCCGCGAATGTCCCCTGCGAGCCGGCATTGTCAAAGTGCTCAATGCGAAGGCGCCGCTTCAATTCCGGGTGATACCAGCGAGCAACGTCGCCGGCGGCATGCACGTTGGGGATCGATGTCCGGCAGTACTCGTCAGTGACGATCCCGTTGTCGATCTCCAGATCACTGTCCAGGAACAGGTCGACGTTTGGCTGGACACCGACCCCGACAACGACGAGATCGCACTCAATCGCAGTTCCGTCGGCCAGAATGGCCTGCTCGACACGTGCGCCGCCTCTGAGTTCATCCACTCGCGATCCCATGCGAAGATCGACTCCATGATCCTGGTGGATAGCTGCGCAGACGCTGGTGATGTCTGGGTGCAGCGCGGCGCTCATCGGCGCATCGGCCATGTCGACCATTGTGACGTCTTTGCCGAGCACCCGCGCGCTGGCCGCGACTTCCGAGCCAATGAACCCGGCGCCGATCACAACAACCTTTTCGGCGTTCGCCAGTTCTTCTCGAATTCCGCTGGCATCGCTAATGGTGCGGAGGTAGTGCACGCCGGTAAGATCGAAACCCGGATTGTTCAGCCTGACCGGCCTGGCTCCAGTCGCGATCAGGAGATCATCGTAGGTAAGCGTATCGCCGTTGGAGACTTCCACCCGGCGATCGCCGAGGTCGACCACCTCCGCCCTCGCCGACGTCAGAATTGTTATCTCGTCGCGTGAATAGTCGCCGTCTGGCTGGAAGCCAAGCTCTCCAGGATCTCGCTTTCCCTGCAGCACCGCCTTGGAAAGCGGCGTTCGGTCGTACGGCAGATCGGGTTCGTCGGACACGATGGTGATCTGTCCGTCGTAGCCGTTATGTCTCGCTGCGAGCGCCGCGGAATGCCCGGTCAACCCGCCGCCGAGTATGACGAGACGCCGCTGCCCTGTCATCGGTCATCCGGATCATTCTTGATCGGCTTCCGGGAGACGTAGACCGTGCCGTCCTCGATCTTCACATCGTAAACCGGCAGGGGCACGACTGCCGGCAGGTTTGACGCGGCGCCGCTCTCGACGTTGAAGCCGGACGAGTGCAAGGGACACCAGATGGTGCCATCCTCGATATCGCCATCCCAGAGCTCGGCGTATTCATGCGTACAGATGCCGTGCAGAGCGTGGATCTTGCCGTCCACTTTCGCCAGCATCAGCTGCTCGTCGTCCATATCGAAGGGGTACATCTCCCCTTCCTCGACCAGGCTCTCCGGCATCACTTCGATGAACTCGTTGGAATCGGGCACGAGGACCTCCTCCTTACAATCGCGCGTGTCAGTTCTGTCGATTCTTGAAGGAAACCGGACGGCTGCATATGGTCATGGGCCGTCCGGTGGTGCGCTGTCTCGATTCGGGTCCGTTACTACTCCTCGACTTCGACGATATTGTGCTCGGCGACCGCGGCCTTCTCGCCCTTGAAGCCGCATTCCCGATGCGAACCGTCGCAGAACGGTTTGTTCTGGGACTCGCCGCAGCGACAGAGCTCGAGCTGATCGCCTTCAATCTTGATCTGGTTTCCCTTGTGATCGGAAACCGTGACGTTTCCCTGCACAATGTACGGGCCGTTGCGATTCACCTTGATATGCACGTCAGACATCGCGCCTGTTCCCTCCTTGGTTTTCCTGTCGAGCAGGACCCTCGTCCCTGCTCCAGTCACCTACCTTAGCATGATGCGTTCCAGTCACGCGACTCCGACGGGACATGCGGGGCACTTGACCAGCAGCGTCCGTGTCCTCAAACTAGAGCAATGTCATGCCTTACATCAGAAATTAGGGACGGTGATGAAACGAGATCCTGCGGTGTCCAGTGAGACGATTCAGGCCAATCTAATGACTGCGGCAAAAAACGAGTACGGCCACGAACGGGCTTCAGAGCTATCTGACCAGATCAAGCATCTGGCGCGAATGATGGCCGGCGTCGCGCAGATGCGGCTCGACCTTCGCGATGCGCCACTGGGCGATGCCTCCGGACAAGATCGGAACGGGCGATGAGCGTTTATCCAGGGATGACGGCCGGGGAGATCATCACGGGCGTGCACGACGGAGCGTTTACGGTTCAGGATGTCGCTGACGCCCATATGAGCCGAATCGATGAAGTAGATGTCGAGATTCGCGCCTTTGCGACTGTTGACGCTGACCTGGTTCGCACGGAGGCAGCCTGGCTCGATGCGCAGCGTCAGGCTGGCGCTCGTCTGCCGCTGCACGGGGTTCCAGTCGGCGTCAAGGACATCATTGACGTTGCCGGGTTGCCGACGATCGCCGGCTTCGAGCCGTATCGAGATGAGATCGCCTTACGGGACGCCGAGATCGTTTCGCGGTTACGTTCGCTCGGGGCGTTGATGCTCGGCAAGACGCACACGACCCAGTTCGCGGTCGGAGATCCCGCGCCGACTCGAAATCCCTGGAACGTTGAAAAATCGCCGGCCGGATCCAGCGCCGGATCCGGCGCGGCAATACCGGCCCGGATGGTTCCGGTAGCCCTTGGTAGCCAGACGGCGGGCTCGATGTTGCGTCCGGCGTCATTCAATGGAAGCGTCGGTTTCAAACCAACCTTCGGCTGGATGTCGATGGACGGCGTGATCCCGCTCTGCTGGTCGCTCGATCATCTCGGGCTCTACGCAGCTACCGTCAATGACATCGCCGCCGTCTACTCGGCCCTGACGAGTGCTGAAGCGTCCGAGCATCGAATTCCCGGACCGCCGAGATTCGCGTTGCTGCCGGAGTACCTGGAGATGTCGGATGCCTCGGTATCGGAACACGTTCAGAATGTGGCCGCGCAACTCCGATCGGTCGGAGCGATTGTCGATGAGATCAACCTTCCGATGTCATTCGAAAGTATCTATGCGGTTCATCAGGTGATCTTCTCGGCGGAAATGTCCGCGGTGCACAGCGCGAATCTGACATGCTATCCGGAACACTACGGACAGCGTATTCGATCGGGCGTTGAAGCGGGGTCGCTGATCCCGGCGAACTACCTGCTGCAGGCGCGCCGGCTGCAGCGAACGCTATCGAGGCAAATTGACGAGTGGTTGATCGGCTATGATGCGGTGCTGATGCCGACAGTCTCGACCGAAGCCTGCGACATCGCCGAGACGGGCGATCGCCGATTTCAGGTTCCGGCGACGTTGCTCGGACTGCCGGCCATCTCGCTTCCAACCGGGTTGGGGCCCGGCGGATTGCCGCTCGGGACACAGGTGATCGGACGGGCCGGCGCCGATACGCAACTGCTGACAGCGACCGAGTGGATCGCCGATCATGTTCCGTTGATCGGACGACCCGAGATCGGGTAATGGCTGTGCTAAATGGCGAATGAGACCGCTGATCAATGGAAGTGATCAGCCGAACTCGAAAGTCGAGCGCTACCGGATAATACCCCTGGTGCTGCGATTGATAACGGCTTCGAGCTCCGTCGGGGTAATCACGGCGAGGTCGCCGCTGATCGTCATCTTCAGCGCCGCCATCGCCGGAGCGCACTGGAGCGAACGTTCAAGATCACCGTCGAGATACCCGTGCAGGAATCCAGCGGCAAAGGCGTCGCCGGCGCCGACGGGATCAACAATATCGACAGCGACCGAAGGAGTCCGTCGCAGCGAGCCATCCGGCATCCGGACGATTGCGCCATCCCCGCCGAGTGTCGCCACGGTGATAGTGGAGTCGAACTGACGGTGCATCTCCTGGACAACGTCTTCCGGAGCTCCGGTGATGCCCCAGATCGTCTCAGCGTCTTCCCGTCCGCAGAAGAGAATGTCCGCCTGTTCGCAGAACGGAGTGAGCCCGGCGCGCGCCTCTGCAGGCGACCAGAGCAGACTCCTGTAGTTGACATCGAAGCTCACGGTCGCGCCGGCATTTTTCGCCCGCGTGATGAGCTGCTGGCAGGCTTCGGCGCACCCGGAACCGATTGCCACGGTGATTCCAGTCAGATGGAGAATGCGCGTTCGCTCGGCGGGCGACATGTCGATCTGGTCCGGGGTGGATCGGGCGACCGCGGAATCCTTCCGGTCATAGAGAACCTGCGTCGCTCGGGGTGAACTGCCGGTGTCGAGAAAGTAGACGCCTATGCGCTCTCCCTCGACCCAGGCAACATGACTTGTATCGACCCCGTGCCAGTTAAGCTCCCGGGCGATCCGCTGGCCGAGCGGGTTGACCGGCAGGACGGACGTCCAGGCGACCTTACGGCCGAGCCGAGCCAGCGCGATCGACAGGTTCGATTCGGTTCCGCCAATACGCAGATCAAGCGACTGTACCGTTTCGATACGCTGGCCAATCGGTGAACTCAGTCGAATCATTGACTCGCCGAACGTGTAGATGTCCAGACTGGTCAACAGTTCCCGCCTTTCATAGACCCGAATAGTCTCATGGTTGATCCCGGTTGCGACTGGTTACTCAGCGGCGACTGGAAGCCCGGTTTCTACTCTGGTCGTCAGATCGGACGCCCACTCATGCTGTTTCTTCATGATCCGCAGCGCAACTGACGTTTCCGTGCGGTAGGTGCCATCGATCTGCGCCAGCCGATCCGTCAGAAAGGTGAACATCTCTTCCTGATTCCGGAAGGACCCCA
>SKTL01000409.1 GCA_007122555.1 Thermomicrobiaceae bacterium
GCGACCAGGAGTTGCCTGAACGAGAGTTTCCGGATCATTTCCGGCCGGGCTTCATCGACTGGATGCGTCGTGTCGTCTGGCGCGATCTCCTCACTGGCGGCAATGCCTGCTTCGGCAACGTCACGCACCTGGGATGGACGCAGGGAGAGCTCCTGGCGCAGGGCGTCGGCGTCAACCCGCGATATCCCGATCAGGGAGAAGCCCGGTTCACTCCCGCCAGCGGTCTGCACCCGCACGGCGACCACGCCAAAGAGGCGATGCAATACGCCTTCGACGAAGTCGATCGCCTGAATGCGTTCACGGGGAATCGTGCGTTGCTTGCGGAAGATGATCCCCTGACGCAGGTGCAGTTCATTATCGATAACCTGAAATGTATAGCGCTGCCAGTAGAGAAACCCCCAGCCGGCGCTGAGCACGACGAGCAGCGTAAACGCGCCGATCAGCAAGAGCAGAAAGCCGAAGCTCAGCGCGTCCAGCCCCTGGCTGAGAAGACTGAACACCGCCGGGGCGAAGAGCGGCAACACCAGTTGACGGCTGACCCGGAACGCCAGGATCAGAATCGCGGCCGGATGCAGTCGCTGGGGATCAGACATCGTCGGCGACTCCGGCCAGGGCGGCGATTCGATCCCGCACGTCGGATGCGACCTCTTCCGACAGGCCGGGGATCTCGTGCCCACCGCCGGCGGTGGTGATCGTCACGGCCGAGAGCCCGTAGTAGCGGAGAATCGGTCCCTGCTGCGTATCGACATGCTGCACCCGTGACATCGGAACCAGCGTGCGAGTCATCACGAAGACGCCGCGCTGCAAATCGACCTCTCGCTCGCTCACTTCATACCGCCAGCGCTTCCATTCTAGCGGCGGAATGATGAACACCTGCAGCACGGTCACTAGCAGCGGAAAGAGCAGCAGGAACGCCATCCACGGCCAGAGCCAGTCGGCGTAGTAGGTCACGGAGACGACGATGATTGCCGGAACCCAGAGAAAGAGCGTGCCCAGCGCCGCGTTGATCCGCCAGACTCGCAGAGCTCGTGGATCGAGCATATTCGATGGTTCCGGCCGGGGCCTGGGCAGCGAGTCGTCGTATGACGGCGCATCTTGCCTGCCCTGATGAAAGATATCGGAGAGATCGGAATCGACCACGCTGTTTCCTCACCTGCAATAACGTGGGCTGCGACGTTGCGTTCTTTGAGCCTACGCAATGAATTCGTTTCCTGACAACCGTTCGTTGAGGTGGTGGGGTAGTGTATTCTCACATCTGGTCCGGGTTCGGGTTACACCTCACGACCCGGCCAGTCGCTACCGCAATTACACCACCACGGAGGAATGAATGAGCGAACACGAGAACCAGGTTCCGACGCCGAAGAGCGCGATGGTCATCTTTGCCCATCCAGACGACGCGGAGTTCGTCAGCGCCGGGACTGCCGCGGTCTGGGCCGAGCAGGGATGCGAGATCACCTATCTTGCCGGCACCAGTGGTGATAAGGGCGCCAGTGATCCGGATATTCCCACCCGGAAACTCATCGAGATGCGCGAGCAGGAACAGCGAAACGCGGCGGAGATTCTCGGTGTGAAGCATGTGGAGTTTCTGCGCTACGAGGACGCGACGCTGGTGGCTGATCTCGATCTAAGATTGGCGATTACCCGGATGATCCGGAAACATAAGCCGGAAGCGGTGATCTGCCAGGATCCGAGCAAACGCTACGAGAGCCGGGATTACATTCAGCATCCGGATCATATCGCCATGGGCGAGGCCGCACTGGCGGCGATCTATCCGTCCGCCCGGGATCATCTGACCTTTCCGCAATTGCTGGAGGAAGGCTACGAGCCGCACAAGGTGAAGTACGTCTTCATGATCGGGGCGCCGGAGCCGGATGTCTGGATCGACACGACCCATGTGTTCGACAAGAAGGTCGCCGCGCTCAAGGCGCACACCAGTCAGGTTGAGGGCTTCGATCCGACCGACCTGCTGCGCACCTGGGGACGAGATACCGCCGCCGCGGCCCGGCAAAAGGGATTCAGCACGTCGTGGGAGATGGAACTGGCCGAGGCGTACAAACTGTTTGTGCTGGACTAGGCGTCCTCCTTCGAGCGGTTGACCGGAAACAGCGGCGGGTTGCCCGCCGCGCTATCCCGCCGTGATCGTCCCATTATTCCCATCAACCGTAACCATCTGACCATCAGTCAACATGATGGTGGCGTTTCCGGTCGCCACGACCGCTGGAATGCCGTATTCCCGGGCAACGATCGCCGAATGGGAAAGTACGCCGCCGGTATCGGTCACCAGTGCTCCGATGCTGGAGAAAAGCACGGACCAGACTGGAGACGTGATCGGGCAGACAAGCACATCGCCCGGTCGAATCTTATGGAAGTCGGACTCGCTGTGAACGATTCTCGCCGGCCCGCGGTACGCGCCTGGAGATCCCGCAAGTCCGCCGATTCCGGAATCGGCCGCAACTGGCGCCGCCATTTCGATTTCCATGGACCAGACAAGTACGTTCATAATGGCTCGAGCCTCGGCCGGGAGTGCGCGCAGGTCCGGTGGAGGCCCAGGGTCTTCACCCAGCGTCGGCGGGGCCGGGTTGGCCAGCGTCCAGGCGTGTTCTCCGCGCCGAGTCTGGACGGTTGAACGTGCGTCTTCATCCGACTGGAAGAATCCGTGAAGCTCATCGATTTCCAGGAACATCACGTCTTCCGTATCGGCGAGTGCGCCGCGTTCGGTCATTCGCCGGCCGATCTCCAGCAGCGCGTAGCGAACCAGCCCGAGCGGAGCCTGATAGGTTGGGAAACTGTTGTCTTCCCGAACCGGATAGGCGCGCTGCGCGCGTTGGAACAACCGGTTGAAGCGGGCAATCGCATCGGGCCGATTCCGAAGTTCGCGCCGGGCCTCATCGAGCAGTTCCTCCCGATTTCGCGTGAGCTCCCGAACGACGGCGTCCGGATCGTACGAACCATTAAGCTGACTTCGGAGAAGATTCAGCGTGATCTCCGGATGCTCGCCGAGCGTCGGCTCCAGAAGGTCCTCTCCGAGCAAACGCAACCCGAAGCGCTCCTGGTATGCGTCGAACTTATCGGCGAAATCGGGATCAACGTTTCGAAGATCGGCGATCCTGGAGACGCTGTTCCCCAGCAGTACGTCCTGAACGGCTGGCCGTTGACGCGCCAGACTGGCGAGATCAGAGAGTTGCCGGGCAGGTTCGGTCGACATGGCGGATAACCCGCTCAGCAATTCCATCGACTGTGGTACATCCCATCCGAGCTCTTCGTCGCAGAAGATCGCGATTTCGGCGACAGGTTTCATGAACGGAACCAGGAGCCTGAAGTGGACATCGTTGCCTTCCCGCAGAAGGGTTCGTCGCCGCTCGAGTTCTTCGATCAGCTCCGGGTCGGAAAGCGACCGCAGATCAATCGTTTGACGGGCTTCAATGCGCGAGAAGAATTGCTCCCGCCAGACGCCCCACCATCGATCGACCAGTTTGGATTCGAGATCGTTCCGTTCCGCGTCTCGCGCTTTCTTGAGCAACTTCCGCGCTGATGGAAGCAGCCGCACCATCACGGCCAGCAACCACCATGGAGGAGCGGGACCTTCTTTCCCGCCGAGCGGCGCCATCCTCATATATGCGTATCCGGCAATCGTTCGGGCTTCCACCCGATCGAGGAGAATGCCGAACTCAGCCAGGCCGGCGCTCATCGACGCTGCGATCTCCGCGAGATAGAACGAGCGGCTTATCGGGGAAACTGGCCGGGGGAAATGCTCCAGATCACGCATCCAGAATCCCTCGGGAACCTGAATATCCGGCTTGACTGGTTCGATCTTATCGAGCGTGGTGATTGGTCTCGCCTGCAGGAGGTAGAGCGACTCGTCGGCAATTGCCCATTCGATGTCCTGTGGCGATTCGAAGTGCGATTCAACCAATCTCGCAAGCCGGGCAATCCGCCGCACCTGATTGGGCGTTACAACGTCGCCCGGCGTGCTGATCGGCTCGACATTCTCCTCACGGACGATCCATTCGTCTGGCGTCGCTTCGCCGGAGACGAGTCGCTCGCCGAGGCCGCGGATTGCGCTGACCATCGTCTCGTCCCGGTTTCGGGTAATCGGATTGGCGGTGAACGCAACACCGGCGATGTCCGCGTTGATCAGCGGCTGGATCAGGATAGCCAACGCGGGAACGCCGCTTTCTCCGCGCTGAGCGCGATACGCGACGACCCGGTCATTGAATGCGGATATCCAGCACCTCACGATGGCGCGTTCGATCGCGTCCAGTCCGACGACATTCAACACGGTGTCGTACTGTCCGGCATAGGAGGCGTCCGGCAGGTCCTCGTCGCTGGCTGACGATCGCACCGCGAGCGGAGTCTCGCCCAGCTGTGCTGCGATCAACCTGATCTCCGACTTTACGTCCGAGGGGATGATCAGCGAGTCAGGGCTTGACGGTCGCTCGCGTTCGAGGCCGGCGTTCGCCTCACAGAAGCGATGAAACGCGTTGACACGCAGGACGAATCCATCCGGTATCGGAAACCCGGCGCCGGTCAGTTCCGCCAGATTGGCCGCCTTGGACCCGATCTCCGATGGGCTGATCCCGGCCGCGTCGCCGAGTCGCAGGGAGTAACGCTGCCGGGCGGCTTCGGTTGCTGAAGAAACCTCGGTTGTCATCGTGCATTTCCTTCTCTCCCCGCGCTTGACGGACGGGGTGCTGATGGGTCATGGAGCGCGTCGAGCATCAACTGGATTGCCCAGGCGATCACCGGACCGCTTTGCGCGCCACTCAGTCCGAACTCTTCCCGCATTGCAAGCCATGTGCGGGAGCTATAGAGATAGCGAATCAAGGAGCTCACTGCTCGCGCATGGTCTGGACTCAGATCCGCGGTCAGCGGGGCCAGCGCATCGTGCGTCTCGTCGGTCCGGCGCTGCTGGATATCGGACATCTGGCCTGATTCCCAGGTTATGAGAACCAGAGCCTTGATCATTTCGGCGTCTCGATCGAAGGCGACTGCATTTGCGACGACCGCTTCTGGCAACTCTTCGATTGTGTCGATGGACTGCATCTGCCCGCGTTCAATACCGCGCTCCACAAGCCATTCAGCGAGCTCGTCAATCAGCGCCTGCCGATTCGGAAAGTGCCGGTAGAACGTGCGATGGGCAATGCCGGCCCGATCAGCTACCTGCTGAATCGAAACATCTCTGGGACCGTCTTCCACCGCCATTCGCGCAAACGTTTCCAGAATCAGTTCTCGAGTGGCGCGCCAGTCTTTTCGTCGGGGAGTTTCTACTGAATCCACGCTCGCCCCACCATCCGATTGTTCAACCCGTCAATGATATGTCATAGAATATGACAGTTCTGAGTTAATGTCAAGTGGAAAGGGCCCTTGAGGCACGTCGGGGAGCAGGCGCACGCGACACCTGCCGATGTCGTTGCTACGCAAAACGGGCGAGCACGAGGCCCGCCCGTCATCAGAGGTTGCGAGGTTTGATGTGACTACTCGAGCGACTCGATAAACGCGACCAGTCCGGCGAGCTCGTCCTCGCTGAGATTGTCGAACGCGGGCATAACGTCCGGGTAACCTTCGCGTGTCGTTTCGCGGGGATCGGTGATCGCCATCAGGAGGTAGTCTCCATCAGCAGTGTAGGTCTCCCCATCGTCCATCGTCACCTCGCTTCCGAAGAGCCCGGCCAGCGTTGGCCCGACCCCCGTTGAGCCGTCGATGGTGTGGCATCCCGAGCATTGCTGGGCGTAGATCGATTCACCAACGTCAACCGGATCGCCATCGATCGCGACCCCGTTGTCGTCCGATACCGCGCGCGGACTGTCATCCCCGAAGGGCATAACCCCGGCATAGCCTATCGCCAGCACTGCGAAGAATATGAGCAGCAAAGCTCCGACCGTGGTGCGAGACATTGATCCTCCTCCGTCACCAGACTCGAACCCCTGGCGACGAGAACTCCGCCGGGAGGTACAACAGAAATACCGGGATATAGGCCACGAGTATCAGGATAATCGCGATGATCGTCCAGAGTCCGATCCGGTCGAACACCTTCCACGATTTCCGGCTGCCGTGGATCGGTGGTTCCGGCATTGGCGGGTCGAGAGCGGCGCGTTCTTCCGCCGTTTCAGCCCGTTTGTTGAGTAACGTGCCTATCATGACAATGAAGAAGAGCAGACCGCTCACCGTCATGACCACCCCGCCGATGGCTGTCAGCCAGTTGGCGATTTCCCATCCCGGAAGGCTGTACGGCGCTTCCCCGAGCATCGTCCGTCGCGGTTGGCCGTCAAGTCCCCCGGACATCTGGCCCCGGGAGAAGATGAGCACTCCGATTGCCCACATCCACGCCTGCCAGAGCGCCATCTTCGTCGAGAAGAGCGGTTTCTGAGTGAGATACGGTACGAACCAGTAACAGATGCCGAGCACCGAAAGCGCTACCGCCGTTCCTACGGTCAGATGGAAGTGACCGGGAATGAATGCCGTGTTGTGCACAACGAGGTTGACCGTCAAGCTGGCGTTGACCAGCCCGGTGACCCCGCCCAGCGTGAAGACGAGCATCGCCAGCAACTGAGCCACGACCGCCGGGTTGTTCCACGGCAACGCCATAATCCAGCCGAACAGTCCCTTTCCGCCGGCTTTCCGACCGCCATGCTCCAGCGCTGCCATGATCGTGAACGCGGTAATCAGGCTCGGGTAGAAGATCACGAAGGTGAGCAGCAGGTGGAAACCCTTCATGCCCTCGTGAATACCCGGGTCGGTGTACTGGTGGTGCAGTCCGGTCGGGATCGAGAAGAGCAGGAACAGAATGAAGACGAACCTGGTCAGGCCATCACTGTAGAGCCGTCCGCCGACCTGCTTCGGAATCATCATATACCAGGAGATGTAGACCGGAAGCAGCCAGAAGTACACGATCGCGTGCCCGGTTAGCCAGAAGAACGTCCGGCCGAGTTGCGGATCAGTGTGTTCGATGAGCCCCAGCGACCACGGCAGGAGCATGCCCAGCACCAGTATCGCGACCCCAAGCGAGGCGAGGCCCCACATGATGTAGGTGGTGATGGAGACGAATCCCATTAGCGGAACCGGCTCAGTCGGGTTCTCGGCGCGCCAGGCCCGGTAGGTCAGGACGATATTCGCCAGGGTCAGCCAGGTGGCCACCACCAGCAATGCGGCGGCGAGATAGAA
>SKTL01000533.1 GCA_007122555.1 Thermomicrobiaceae bacterium
CGAGCGTGATCGCCGGTTGCTCCGAATCCCCAGACTGATCCGCAGCCGCGTCGTCGATTGCAGCACGCATCGCACGGATATGGACCGGAGTCGTGCCACAGCATCCGCCGATCAGCCTGACGCCCAGGGCGGCGACTTCACGGGCGTATCCGGCGAAGTAATCCGGCGAGGATGGATAGAGCACACGATTGCCGACTTGCATCGGAAAGCCCGCATTGGGCTGCCCGGAGTAGGTCTGCTCAGGCCCGCCAGCCGCCGTCAGCTCTTTGATCACCTCGACCGTGTGACGCGGCCCGACACTGCAGTTCACGCCGATTACGTCGACGTTGAGCGATTTCAAGACTTCCGCAACATCTGACGCTGTGTTCCCGCCCACCGTGCGGCGATCATCAGCAAACGTCATCTGTGCCACGATTGGCAAATCGGACGCCTCGCGCGCGGCTTCGACAGCCAGGCGCATCTCGTCGAGCGATGAGATTGTTTCGATCATCAGGAGATCGACGCCGCCCTCGAGCAGTGCTTCGACCTGTTCACGGAACGCATCTCGCACTGCGCTCGCCGGTGTGGTGCCGATCGGTTCAACAATCCGAGCTGTCGGCCCGACCGACCCGGCGACAAACACGGGTTGTCCGGATACCTCGCGGGCTTCGCGGGCCAGTTTCGCGCCGCGCAAGTTGATATCACGGACGCGATCGGCCAGGTTGTGTTCACCGAGCCGGAACCGGTTTCCACCAAACGTATTGGTTTCGATAATCTCCGCTCCGGCGGCGATATACTCCCGGTGAATCTCGACAATCATTCGGGGATTCGTGAGGTTGAGTTCATCGAAACAGGAATCGATCGGCACGCCGCGATCGTGAATAGCGGTGCCCATCGCACCGTCACAGAGCAGGATCCCCTGCGAAAGCCGAGCGACAAACGGGTGGGGCATGGGGTGAAATCCTCAAACTCGTACGTACGACCCCTTTTCACGACGGTCGGGATCTGTCAGAATTGTAGCACTGAGCGTTCGAGGGAGGGAACGCACGTTTCGGTCATACCGGACGTGCGCGGGAGTACACGGATCAATGCTGGCTGACTTGTTGTCACCGAAATCGATGTCCAGCACCCTCTAGCTCACCGTAAGTAAAGGATTCTTCGAAACCGCGTGATCCCAGGGATTCGCCCAGGCAGTAGAGTCCCCTGCAACCGGGATGACGTGCACTCGTTCTACTAATGCGGAGGTCCTCGCATGGACAGTTACGCGGTTGCTGCGACGAACGAATCAGTATGGATAACCCGAGCGAAAGCTGGGGATCAGGAAGCGTTTGAAGCGATCTTCCAGATCTACGAGCGGCAAATCTACGGGTTTATCTATCGCATGATGGGCAACGCGGAAGACGCGAATGATCTCACCCAGGAATGCTTTATCCGCGCATACAAGGCGTTGTCCCAGACGAATGACGATCTCAATATCTCGGCCTGGCTGCATCGAATCGCATCAAATGCCTGTCTGGACGTATTGCGCCGACGGCAGCGAATTCGCTGGCTCCCGTGGGAATCCCACAAGCACGAGCATCTCCTTCATGGACGACCGCTCGACGAGCCGGAAAGCAATGCGCTGAGAACTGAGACACAGATAGCTGTTCAGCAGGTTATCGGTCAGATGAGTCCACGCAACCGCATGGCGCTGATCCTCCGCGAGTATGAAGGAATGTCCTGTGAGGAAATCGGACAGATAATGGGTCTCTCGCGTTCAGCGGTCAAGTCCGTGCTTTTCCGCGGCCGGGAAGAATTTCGCCGCATTTACCGGGCGGTGGAGGATAACTCTGAAACATGAGCCGAACTGAGTGCGACGCCATCAAGCCGCTAATATCGGCTGCACTTGATGGAGACCTGGACGAACAGGAGTTTGTCCAGTTATCGGAACACCTCGCCTCATGTGCCGACTGTCGCCGGATTCACCATGACTATTCCCATCTCCGAGACGGGCTACGTTCTGAGGAACGGCCGCTTCCCCCTCCGCAGCTCGCCCGCAATATCTGGAAAGAAACCGTCGAAAAACCGCCTCCTCCGGCAATCGTTCGCCTCGCTTCGCGGACGGGTGTTCGCCTCGGCATGTCGACGATGGCTGCTTCCGTTGTTGCTCTTCTTGTCGCCGTTCTCTTCCTCGCTCATGGATACGATCAACGTACCCTGCCCGTGGTCGCAGCATCCCAGCCGGTGCAGGGATCGACGCAGGACTGGCCGATTAGCCGCCCGATCGAGATCGAATTCAGCAAGCAGATGAACCACGACTCGGTTCGAGATAACTTGATAATCCGGCCATCTTCCGAGCAAGACCGGCTCCCGACCAGCTGGTCCGGCAATACGCTCATCATCGGCCGTTCGGAAGATCACAGCGTGCTCCTCAGACCGGAAACCGACTACAGCATCAACATTCTGGAACATGCCGAGGATCGACACGGAAACACGCTCGGTGATTTCTGGGTCCTGCAGTTCCGGACCGGCCAGCCAGAGGTCGCGATAGCAACACCATCCCCGGACTCAAACGAGTCCTCGCCGGCTGAGGACCGCGATCCTGCTTCCAGTACGGAATGGATGTTCGGCCAGGGAGACAATGACGACGGTCGCGATGACGACGAGTCTGTCGAGGCCGCGAATGATGATGAATCGACCGAACAGGAATCGACGGAGTCTTCCGCATCTGAGCTGCAGCAATCATCATCGGATCAATCGGATCAGAATACGTCAAGCGAGTCCGCGCCAACAGCGGAACCCGAGCCAACTCAGCCGGAATCAACTCCGGAACCGGCGCCAACCGCCACGCCGAGGCCTGATCCGACACCGGAACCGACCCCGACAACCCCGCCGGCGCCGACCCCAACACCGGAGCCGTACGCTGTGCGCGGCGCGCTCGGCGAAGTCTACTGGGGAAAACGGGACGTTCAGGACGCCCTCGGAAATCCGGTCCAGCAGTCCCGGAGCTTCCTTGCATCCGAGCAGGAGTTCCAGCGCGGCTTTATGTTCCGTCAGTTCTATCAGGATCGAAACGCGATCTTCATTTTCGTCAACGGCGGCATAGTTAGCACGCGTAACAACAACTATGATCCTGGTGTACATAACTATCCCGTTGAGGAAAAGGGCGACGGCTTGTACCAGCCTGGCGGCTACTTCGGGAAAGTCTGGGCCGAAGAAGGCTCTCTCGCAGACCAGATCGGCTACGCAGTGAGACGAGAGCCGGTCGAGAATGTTGATGCGGAGATACAGCAGTTCGATCGCGGTATGCTCCTCTACAGCCGCGGAAGCGTCTATGTGATTCACTCGGATGGATCATGGGAAGTCCATGTTGTCCGAACGAATTCAGACGGCGGCTTCCAGGGAGACGATTCGGAAAGCGAATCGAATCAGAACCAGGACAATCGCGACCAGTCTGAATCGAGCGAGCCCGGAACGCCGGAGCAGGTACGAGATCCGGAGTCCGGCAACTCTCCAAATCAGTATGAAGACGACGAACCGCCTGATGCCTCCCTGTCCTCAGAGGACGATTCCTGATCGTCATCTGAGGCGTCGCTGCACCCCCGCAAAATCCTGGATCGCTTGTCTGGACCGGCCCTGGTTACATCTGCGATGCCGCCAGCACGGAGATCATTATCACCGAGAAATTGTAGGTTGCGTGCGTGATTATGCAGCAGGTGGTGTTCATCTTCTGTCGCTGAATCCCCAGAATGATCGACGTCAGGAACACGCCCAGCAGGACAAAACTGAAACCGTACTGTACATGGATCAGCGTGAAAATCAGCGAGGTGAATATGAGTCCGTAGCGTGGCTGAATCGCCCCGCGAAATAGAACTTCTTCGCCGATGCCGGCGGTTATGCCGATCAGGAGAGCGCCCTGGATATTGATGAGATCCCCCGTCACATCCTGCATGATCGCGTCGATATCCTCGGTAAACCCGGGTTGCAGAAGGTCGGTGAGCAATCCGCCAATCGCCGAGACCATGAACAGCGGAACGATTAGCGCCACGGAGATCGCAACCTGGCGACCCGTCGGCATGTGCAGACCCAGCCGGTCCCTGACACTGGCGAGATCCCGGTTGATCGCGCCTCCGATGGCGAAATAGGCGATCGCCACGAGGAGGATCGCCTGGAGGGCGAGGCTCGCCCCGCCGATCGCGCCAAACTCGTCAGCGCCGTTTGCCTCATCGAACGTCAGATCAATGGTCCAGACCATCATGATTGCTACCGACAACAGGACCGCAAGGCCAACCATGTCCGGCATCGACTTCGGATTGATCGGCATAACGCGCGCGAGTAATGAGCGGAACGGAGGCAGCAAAGCTAATCCGACCGCCAGACCGGTTGCAATCATGAAGATGCCGGTGCGCACACCGAAAACGTCATCTTCTAGCTCGGCGGTCAACTGATCGGCGAAGATAACAATCAGCGTCCCGAAACCGATAAAAGCCAGCGCACCCAGCCCGAAAACCACATAGAGCGCGACAGCAAGCGGTGGTCTGTCATTCGCGAAATGCGCCCAGGAGGAAAGCAGAAGCGCGAGGATTATGCCGGGAATCACGAGGGCGAGGATCTCCAAGAGTGTTCTCGTCCTTTCCAGAAATCGAACAGCGCCAGAAGACCCGGCGCCGCGCTGGATTATACCCCGGCGCAGATGGCGTGCCGTGCTAAACTCTGGTGGGTGCGTTTGAATTCAACGGATAGGTAATGTTGCGTGGCTCAGAAAAAGCGTGGACTTGGTCGCGGCCTTGATGCGCTCATCGAGGCGCGCTCCGACAACGCAGATCCCGGCAAGATAGCTGAACTCGATCTCGACTGGATTGAGCCAAACCCGCTTCAGCCGCGCGCGGAAATGGACCGCGACGAACTGGACGCGCTCGCCAACTCCATTCGTGAGCATGGCGTTATTCAACCGGTCATCGTCACGGAGAGCGACGGGGCCACCCCGTACCGGCTCATCGCCGGCGAACGTAGATGGCGCGCCGCGCGGCAGGCGGGGTTGACCGTTATCCCGGCGATCATCCGGGAATCCAGCCCCCGGGCAATGCTTGAGCTGGCGCTGATCGAGAACATTCAGCGCGCCGACCTGAACGTGCTGGAAGAAGCGGCGGCCTACCGTCAGCTCATCGAGGATTTCGGTCTCAAACACGGAGAACTTGCCGAACGCGTGGGCAAGAACCGGAGCACTATCACCAATGCGCTCCGGATCCTTCAGTGCCCCGAGGAAGTACAGCACGCCCTCATGAGCGCCACCATCACCGAGGGTCACGCGCGGGCGCTCCTGGGGTTACCCAGCGGAGTAGACCAGCTCGCTGCGCTGCAGATCGTCACCAGCCGTGACCTCACGGTCCGTCAGACGGAACGACTCGTTCGGGAGTGGAGTGCGGAAAGCGGGACAGAGCAGCAAACCGCTCCGGTGTCTCCCGAAACCGACCCGGTCATTCGGGACTTCGAACAGCGGTTGCAGCGTTCGCTTGGAACCCGTGTCGAACTCAAACGAGGCCGCAAGGGCGGCCGACTGATCATCCACTACTACTCGGACGATGAGCTCAACACCATCTCCGAACGACTTCTTGAGGACGAAGACTTCTAGACCGGTTCTCTGAGGATCACGCCGGTAGACGTCGATCCGCGTGCTGGTTATCAGTCGAGGTTACTGATCGAGCCGTCCTCGTAGAAGCGCCGTCAACTCGGAAATCGGAACTCGCTCCTGCTCCATCGAGTCACGATCCCGGACGGTGACGGCATCGTCTTCAAGGGTTTCAAAATCCACCGTAACGCAGAACGGCGTCCCGATTTCATCCTGTCGCCGATAGCGCCGGCCGATGCTCTGGGTTTCATCGTATTCAACCGAGATGTACTGACGGAGCTCACGCACGATCTCCATCGCTTTTCCGGTTAGTTCCGGCTTTCGCGACAATGGAAGAACCGCAGCTTTGTAGGGGGCAATGCGCGGATGCAGTTTCAGCACCGTTCGCTCATACGGCTTGCCATTGACGTCCGTGACGCTCTCCTCGTTGTAGGCGTCCAGAATCAATGTCAGCAGCAGCCGCTCAACGCCCATCGTTGGTTCGATAACGTGTGGGACGAATCGCTCATCATTGACCTGATCGAAATAGGTCAGGTCCACACCGCTGTACTCCTGATGCCGTTGCAGGTCAAAATCGGTGCGATACGCCAGCCCGCTAAGCTCTTTCCAGCCAAACGGAAACTTGTATTCGTAGTCGATCGTTCGCATTGAATAGTGCGATAGCTCGTCTTCTTCATGTTCGCGGACCCTGAGCCGATCCTGCTTAAGACCAACCCACTTATAGAACGCCGCCATTTCATCGAGCCAGTGCGTGAACGACTCGTCCCAATCGGCTGCCCGGATGAAGTACTCGATCTCCATCTGTTCCAGTTCAAGGACCCGGAAAATGAAGTTCCCCGGCGTTATCTCGTTCCGGAAGGCCTTGCCGATCTGGGCGATGCCGAAGGGGATCTTTACCCTGGTCGTCTGGGTGACGTTCTTATAGTTGACGAAGATGTTCTGGGCAGTCTCCGGGCGAAGGTACACCTCAGTGCCGGACTCCTCGATCGGTCCCAGGTGTGTCTGGAACATCAGGTTAAACTGCCGGACATCCGTCCATGTTCGCTGTCCGCAGACCGGGCAGGCGAGGTTCGCCTCGTGCAGAATCGTCGTCAGCTCGGCTGTTGAGAGTCCCTCTGCGGGTTGGCCGAGTTTCTCCTCGACAAGGGTGTCGGCGCGATAGCGAGCCCGGCAATTCCGGCAGTCGATGAGCGGGTCGAAGAACTCGGAGATGTGGCCCGAAGCCTCCCAGACCTTCGGATGGAGCAATATCCCGCCGTCAAGACCGACGACGTCCGCCCGACGGTGAACGAAATACTGCCACCACGCGTTCTTGATATTCCGCTTGATCTCGACACCAAGCGGCCCGAAATCCCAGGTATTGGCCAGACCGCCGTAGATGTCGCTGCCCGGATAGATGAACCCTCGACGCTTGGCGAGTGCGACAATCGCCTCCATGGTTACCGGTGATTGCTGCTCGACATCCATTCACAGTCCTCCTCTGGAACTCGGATCAGGAAAAACCCCTCATCAGATGTGACGAGGGGC
>SKTL01000463.1 GCA_007122555.1 Thermomicrobiaceae bacterium
ATGGGCGCGGAATCTTGATCCAGACGAACAGGCAACGCTGCTCGAAAGCTACGCGCATGAGTGTCACCGCATTGATCGACTTGACGATGCAATCCATGCCTACAGCCAGGCGCTAGAGAGTAGACGCCGAACAGAAGATCGACTGGGCGAAGGGAGAATCCTCAGTTGTCTGGCCTCAGTCTATAGCGCTGCTGGACGAAACAGCGAAGCCGAATCGGCAAGTAACGAATCGATCCAGACGCTGGAGACGTTGTCCGCGGGTCCTGAACTGGCGGAATCTTACCGCGTAGCAGCTCATCTGCGTATGCTGAATCGTGATACCGCTGATGCCGTTGCCTGGGGTCGACGATCAATTCATCTCGCCCGGAAGTTCGATAACCGGCCTACTCTCATAGGCGCCCAGCAGGCGCTTGGCGCTGCTCTTCTGGTTGCTGGCGACAACGCGGGCATCAAATATCTGCAACGCGCGCTGGATCTGGCGCTCGCGGATGGTAACGATGAGATGGCGGCGCTTGCGTATCGCTTGCTTGGGTCTGGTCTCGGTGAAATGTATGACTTTGATCAAGCGATTCCATGGCTGGAGGAGTGTATTCGTTTCTCCTCTGCGCGTGACAACGACTTGCATCACTGGTACGCGAAGGCCTGGTTGGCGCTGTCAATGGTTTACCGGGGAGAATGGAGCAGGGCAGATCACATAGCGCTTGAAGTTGTTCAGCGACCGTACGTCTCTATCACCAGCCTGATCATGGCCATGGTTGCGCTGGGGCGGCTGCGAACCAGACGCGGTGATCGGGAACTCTGGCCCGTGCTCGACAAGGTGTTGGACCTTGCCCAACGCACCGATACGCTCCAGCGACTGGCTCCGGTTCGCGCCGCCCGCGCCGAGGCTGCCTGGCTCGCCGGCGATATTGAATCAGCGAAGCGGGAATCCATTGCCAGCTATGAGCTCGCCAAAGCACAGCAGCATCACTGGTTCGTGGGAGAACTGGCCTACTGGCAGTGGAAAGCAGGGGTTGCTGTCAATCTTCCAGGCTGGACCGCTGCCCCCTTTGCACTTCAGATACAAGGAGACTGGGAGTCAGCCGCCCGTGAGTGGGAAGTAATTGGATGTCCGTACGAAATGGCGAGAGCGTTATCTGAGAGCGTTGATGAGGGTGCGCTTCGGAGAGCTCTGGGCACGTTCTCTGAGCTTGGCGCCCAACCAATGGTGTCGATCGTTCAACGAAAGCTCCGGCGGATTGGCGCCCGGAATATCCCGCGTGGACCGCGTTCCACCACTAGAAAGCATCCTGCCGGACTGACGCCGCGAGAAGTCGAAGTACTCGATCTTCTCGCCGAAGGACTCAGCAACGCCGGAATAGCTGATCGTCTGTTTGTGTCTTCCAAGACGGTGGAGCACCATGTATCTGCGGTGCTGGGCAAGCTGAATGTCCACTCACGAACTGAGGCAGTGCGCCAGGCACAGGAGTTCGACTCAGATCCTCCAGAATAGGGGTCGCACTCGGGGAATATAGGGGTGCTCACCGATACGCGCAGCGCAGAGCTTCATCATACTGGTGTCAGTCGGATTTACCCGTTACATATCAGTAAGGAGAAGCTGCTATGCCCCGCTATTTGGTCGAGCGCACGTTTCCGGACGGACTGGCGATCCCGGTTAACGAGGAAGGCGAAGGCGTCTGTATGAACGTGGTCTCGGCGAATGCCAACCACGGAGTGACATGGGTTCATTCCTACGTTCAGAACGACAAGCTGAAAACGTACTGCGTTTACGACGGCCCCAGCCCGGAAGCAATTCGCGAAGCGGCGGAGTCAACCGGCTTGCCGATTGATCGAATCACGCAAGTGAGCGTGCTTGATCCGTACTTCTACAAGTAGAGAGCCGCGACTGAAGCATCGACAGCTTGAGCTCGTCGGGGCATCAGTCTCGCGATCAGAGGGCGCACGATGGCTGGCCTGACGGCTTCGGCGGGCGAACTGCTCAGGACTTCGAGGGGACTAAATACGTCGCTGTGGGTGAATCCGTCCGCCGGGTTTGCTCAGTGCAGCCCTGAGCCGTCGCGTCCGGAACAGATTCGGCTATCAGCTCTTTATCACAGGCGCGACCGGCCTTTCGGGACCGGTCGCGTCGGTTCGCAACGAGCGCAAAACTGATTACCGGATAATCTCTTCGTCGTTCGGACTTTGCTGGCTGGCGCCGCCCTGATGCGTCTGCACTGCGGCGAGGAACTGGTAGGCGAGCGACTGCAATTGCTGCTCGGAGAGCGCCCCCGCGAACGTATCAAGCGCTTGTCCCTGCCAGAACAGGGCGGTCGTTGGAAGCGACGTGATCTGATACTGAGCGGCAAGCTGCTGCTCTTCGTCGGTGTTGACTTTGACGAACCGGATGCTGCCCTGATACTGCTCAGCCAGCTTCTCGAACACGGGGCCCATTTGCTGACACGGTCCGCACCACGGCGCCCAGAAGTCGACGATGACCGGAAGTTCTGACTTGAGAACCAGATCATTGAACGTTTCGGTCGTGGCGTTGATTGTCGAACCCTGTCCCGCGGGCTCCGGCTCTGCGTCGTCCTGCTCCTTCTCGGCTTCTTTCAAGGTCCGGCGTTCCTCGGCGGCTTCTTCTTCGCTCAGCTCTCCGAGGGTCTGTCGTTTCAGGATATCGAATTCGTTATGGTCTGGCGTGTATCGGATTGCGTACTGATCACAGAAGTTCACGCACGGTCCCGGACAGTCCCCGCAGAGGGAATCGTCAATCACAACGAGGTTCGCGTCCGAATCGAATGAGAACGCTGTCTGCGGGCACATCTTCGCCGGGAAGCATGCCGCCCAGTTCTTGTCGCACACATTAGGATCGATGACTGCAGGCATCGGCGCACAGGTCCTTTCTGCTCGCTACCGCCGTTTATCCACGCCGGGTTGTGCAGAATGTCGCAGCGATTGATCACCCGGTCTGGGCATGAGTATAGCGATCAAACGAATCAAATGCCCGGAATCACTAGCGCGCAATGCTGATCGGAGCGGGTGTCCTGGCATCAACGAGTTGTTGGTAGACATCGACGACCGAGGAACTGACCATCTGCCAGGAGTAGCGAATAGCGGCGCGGCGGGCTCCAGCACACATTCGCTTATAGAGTTCTTCATCCGTCAGCGCCTGACGGAGCGCCCCGGCAAGCGCGACTGGATCCGAATGGGGAACCAGGAGTCCGGACTGGCCGTCACGGATCGTGAACTGAAGTCCGCCGACTCTGGACGCCACGATCGGCGTCCCACAGGCCATTGCTTCGACCGCAACGAGCCCGAAGGATTCATACCGGGATGGCACGGTGCAGATATCGACAGCGCTGTAGTAGAGGGGAAGCATTTCTCGCGGCTGAGACCCCCGGAACAGGACATGATCTCGAACGCCGAGCTCTTCGGCGTGATCGGTCAGGCGCCGGAGATCATCATCCATTCCGTCGCCCCCGCGTTCGCCATCAATCAGCCCGCCGATGAACACGAGCGTCGGCGGAGATCCGGCCCAGTCGTGCGAGTTGATCAGGCGCTGAAACCCCTGGAAGAGGGTATCGATTCCTTTGACTGGATCGATTCGGCCCACGAAGAGAATGAGCGGACCGTCCGGAAGGTCGAGCTGCTTGCGCGCCTCATCCGGATCGTGTGGCTGAAAGAGTTCCAGATCGACTCCGGGGGGGACCAAATGGATCAGGTCGGGCGATGCCCCGAGTTTGTGGATCATCTCCTTGCGCTCGTGCGGATTCGCGGCGATTAGTCCGTCGGCAATATCAACCAGACGTCGCTCGATCTGCAGTCTCAGTGTGGTTTCGCGGTGCTGGTCATTGGCGACCGCGTTCTTCAGGTGCGCCATGGTGTGATACATCTGCACCGTCGGGGCATGCCAGTAGTCCTTCAGCAGCTGGGAAGCCCATCCGGAGAGCCAGTAATGACCATGAACAACGTCGTACCGTACGCCCTGTTGTAGCGCGAAGAACGCCATATCACTGGCGAAGTCCGGCATGTGGCAGAAGAGCTCGTCTTTATGGACAGGGTGGGGCGGGCCGGCCTCGACCTGGATCAGGCGGAGCCCATCATCGAGTTCGAGAATGCGAGGGGTATGCGGGTCGATCCGCCGGGTGAATATGTCGACGTTGACCCCGGTCCGAGACAGCCAGCGGCTGAGCTCGTTGACGTAAACATTCATTCCGCCGCTGTCGGGTCCGCCGAGTTCGGCAATCGGCGATGTATGGACGCTCAGCATCGCAACGCGATCGATCAGCGGCGACTCAATTGACGGCTCGTTCACACTCTCAATTGCATCCTGCACGCAGTACGTTTGCCTTTCTCCGGACGTGCTCCGTCTGCATCACGCCAACCAGATCTGCGCCGATATCAGTTCCCGGCGAATGACTGGTCTGACCATCCGATACTTTAACACGCATAGGCATGCGATTCTATTCCGCCCGAAGTGACCGAACGCGAAACGTGCGCCGCCCACGGGCAGCGCACGGATCTGAATCGGCGTTACTTGAGTTCCGGCTGAATCACGCCGTACTCACCGTCATGGCGGCGATAAAGCACGTTGATCTGGCCGTCATCCAGATTGAAGAAGACGAAGAAATCATGGCCGAGAAGCTCCATTTGCTCGATCGCTTCGATTTCATCCATCGGAAGCACCGAGAATCGCTTGTGCCGGACAGGACTCCGCGGTTCCCAGTCCTGTTCTTCACCATCGAGCACATCGAATACCTCGTCGGTCGGCGGGGTGTCGACTTCCATCGCCTGATTGGCCTGCGCCCGTCGCCGGCGGCGGGGAACAAAGATCTTCTTATCACGGTACCGGCGAATCTGGCGCTCCATGCGGTCAACGGCCTGATCGATCGCGACCTTCGGATCGTGGTCTTTCTCCTCAGTGCGCAGAATCGTCCTGTTCGTGCGGATCGTGAACTGAGCGATAGTCAACTCGCCCCCGCTGCGGCGCTTATCCCCACGGAGCTCCAGTATTGCGTCGATGACCGGCTCCTGTACTTTGTGGAGCCGCTCAACACGGGTATCGATGTACTCCTGAAGGCCATCGGTCATCTTGAGATCTCGGGTCTTGATCTGGACGTCCATACGGACTCCCTTCCGCCAATATGAGAGGAGAAAACCGGTGCTCATCATGCGCGCACCGGTTAAGCAGCGCCCGCGGAGGGACTCGAACCCCCGACCACAGGGCTTAGGACGCCCCGGCTCTATCCGCTGAGCTACGCGGGCAGTGATGGACAGATGGTCCGCTCACCGTCGCCGAATTTTACCATTGGGGGGATATTCGCAGAACCGGGGCCAGCGTGCGGGTAACGCGTTCGTCTGCTGAATCCGGAGATCCCTTTCATACGACGGACTGAGTTTGAAATCAGTCGATCGATAGCCAGTCCAGATTCTGGCGCGGCGCCTCATGCATGCTGAGCACGGCTGGTGGCGTGCCGGAAACTTCGCTGGTATACTCTGCTGAGTCGCATACGGGGAGTGGCGCAGCCCGGCAGCGCGCCGCGTTCGGGACGCGGAGGTCGGAGGTTCGAATCCTCTCTCCCCGACTGGTCAGGCACAGCTGAGAAGCTGTGCCTTTTGTATGCAGTTTCACGGGTACATTTCCGCTTGCCGGTCCGGGTGCTAGGATTCGGTACATTGCGCTCGTCCTGCAGCAGGGAGATTCATTCGTGACGGCAGACACCTCCAGAACCAGCTTGTTGCGTTCACTACCTTCCGTGGACGGAGTTCTCGGGAATCCCGATGTTCGTTCTGACTCGGTTCAGCTTGACCGGGACGTGCTGACGCAACTGGTCCGTCAGCGTATCGACGGGGTTCGCCGGCGTATCCTGCACGGGGAGCCGATCGAGCATGTTGAAGATGCTGTCGTTCGCGACGTGATTGCGTCGATCGCGCAATTGAACCGGCCGCGCCTCATCGAGGTGATTAACGCAACCGGGGTGATCGTTCACACAAACCTCGGAAGAGCGCCGGTTAGCGAGGAAGCGGCGGAAGCAATGGCGCGGGTCGCAAGCAGGTATTCGCCGCTGGAGCTGGAGATCGAGACAGGTAAACGCGGCGGCCGGATGTCTGAGATCAGCCAGATGTTGCGCCTGCTGACGGGGGCGGACGCCAGTCTGGTCGTGAACAACAACGCAGCGGCGGTGATGCTGGCGCTCAGCGCGCTCTGCGCTGGCAACGAGGTGATTCTCTCGCGAAGCCAGGCGGTGGAGATCGGAGGCGGGTTCCGAATTCCGGACGTTCTGGCGCAGAGCGGCGCGAGGCTGGTCGAGGTGGGAACGACCAACCGCACCTATGTACGTGATTACGAGGCCGCGATCACCGATCAAACCGGCGCGCTGCTGACGGTGCATTGGAGTAACTTCAGGATTGTCGGATTTACGAAACAACCCCTTCATTCCGAGCTGGCTGAGCTGGCGAGATCCCGCTCGCTGCCGCTGATTGAGGATCTTGGTTCGGGTTCGCTGCTGGAAACAACGCCCTGGGGACTTTCGCACGAGCCGACGGTGACGGAGAGCATCAAGTCCGGGGTCGATGTGGTCTGTTTCTCGGGCGACAAGCTGCTCGGCGGGCCGCAGGCGGGGATCATTTCCGGCCGGAAGGACCTGATCGAGCAGATCAGCGCGCACCCGCTGGCGCGGGCGGTTCGGGCGGACAAGACCGCACTGGCCGGGATCGCCGAAACGCTGCGGCACTACATTCGGGGAGACGCGCTGGAACGGGTTCCGGTCTGGCGAATGATCTCGGCGGATGGGGAGTTCTTGCGTCTCCGGTGCGAGGAGTGGCGATCGCAGATCTATCCGAACGACGATGTGCGCGTCGTCGAGACCCGGGCAGCGATTGGCGGCGGTTCGTTGCCGGGGGAGACCTTGCCATCCTGGGGACTGTCCATTGCGACGGCGAATCCGGACCGTCTCGCCCGGACGCTGCGCACCGGCGTCCCCGCGATCATGCCGCATATCGAGGACGATCGCTTGATCCTGGACGCTCGGACGGTCCTGCCGGGCCAGGAAACCGGTTTGATCGCCGGAGTGAACGCGGCGCTGCAGTAGTCCTCAACTCCCGGGAACCGGGAGATCCCCGCGATGTTGCATC
>SKTL01000034.1 GCA_007122555.1 Thermomicrobiaceae bacterium
CGGCGATGTCTCTCGTTAGCGACCATCTGCCGAAGAATGGCGTGCCCGAGCTGCGAAACGCACTCAACCTGGCTCGGGACCATTATCTGCCAAAGGGGATTACCGCAGTCCACGACGCCCGCATCGGCTCTTACGACGAGGTGCGCGCATATGCGGGAGCAATCGCCGCCGACGAACTTCCGATCCGGGCATATCTCATGGTCGCCCCCGAACTCTATGACGCCGAGCTCGAGGGAGAGGTCGGCGACCTGGGACCTTCGCTGGGCCTGCCGGCAGGCAGGCTGATCGCCGGGCCGGTCAAGATGTTTCAGGATGGCGCGATTCAGGCATACACCGCATCGCTGACGCAGCCGTATTTCGATGCGCCCGATGAGTACGGCGTGAAAATCCACGATCCTGAATTCCTCGCCAGTGAGATCATGCGCTTCCACACAATGGGACGCCAGATCGCTATCCACGGCAACGGCGACTCGGCGATCGATGACATCCTGAATGGGTATGAGGCCGCGCTCGAGGCGTCTCCGCGTGATGATCACCGGCACCGGATCGAGCACTGCCAGACAGCTCGACCGGATCAGCTGGAGCGCATGGCCCGGCTCGGGGTTACCTCGAGCGTCTTCATCAACCACCTCTGGCACTTCGGCGATCGCCACCTTTCCCGATTCCTCGGTCCTGAACGAGCGCACCGGCTGGAACCGCTTGCGTCGATGACGCGACTGGGCATCCGCTGGGGACTGCACTCCGACTTTCCGGTGACCGAGGTTGACCCGCTGATGGGTATCTGGCTGGCGGTAAACCGGCGCACCTCAGGCGGACAGCCGATCGGTGAAGCTGAAGCGGTGGACGTGGAGCTGGCGCTGCGTGGATTCGGACCGGACGCGGCGTTCCTGAGTTTTCAGGAGCAGCGCATGGGCACGATCGCCCCGGGCCATTATGCGGACTTCGCCGTACTATCCGGCGACCCGGTCGCGGATCCCGCCGGCGTCAAGGATCTCCGCGTAGAGGCGACCGTCATCAATGGCGAGATCGTCTGGCAGGCGTAGGGGAAGCAAAACGGGAGGGTGCGGCGCCCTCCCGTTCCGGCTCCCACGATCTGAGCTGTGCGCTTACTTCCGGAAATCGACCGAAATCTGGACGATGTTGATCCGTGAACCGTCTTCTGCGGATTCCTCAAACATCGTGATCGTCCCGAAGCCTTCATTCTGGATATCGACGTCGACAGTAACATCAAATGTGCCGCGCGTGCCTGTTCCAGAAGTCGCGGTGGCGAAGTCCCGGTAGATCACCTCGCCGGCGCTGTCGATCATCTCTATCTGCATCGTCGCTTCGAACGTGTTTGACGTTCCCTCAAGCCGAATCGGGCTGGAGACGACATCGCCGGGCGTCGGGGACTCCAGCAGAATCGCCGGCGACAGATCTTCAAAGTCATCTCGCGTGAGCGGCTGATCGACCATGACGCCTTCGCCGCCGATAGCGTCAACTTCCTGACCATCGATCCGGAACTGCACTTGATTAACGGTGTCGAACTGGGTCGCGGTGAAGACGACCTGCGCCAGTCGCATTCTCATGCTGAAGCTTCCGCCACCCGCCTCGAAATCTGGAGACAGATCGACAATGAGGGTGCCGTCATCCTGCAGCGCGATGTCCATCAAGCGAGTATCAGCCGGGATCTCGGTGCCGAGCCCCAGGTCATGCTCATACGGCGTGATACCGGTGAACAGTTCGTTAAGCGCGCCGGTTGCCACTTCCGGCGTACCGGCGATGTCACGCGACGCGGCTGCAATCTCTTCATTGCGCACCAGGTAGACCAGAACCGATCGCGGGGTGGCGCCGGTTTCATCGTCGACCTCATCGTGATCCGGGACCGGGCTTGATTCCGCCTCTGGATCGGGCGTGGGGGCGGGCTCCTCTTCCACAGCATCGTCATCCGGAGCTTCGGTCGGCGTTTCGGCTACTTCCGGAGTCGCCGGGATATCAGCCGGTTCTTCTGTTGGCGTTGCCGCCTCGTCGATGGCGTCTTCGATCTCATCCTGGCAGGCCGCAAGCACCACGGCCGCAGCGAGCATGAATGCAAGAACGAAGAAGACCCGGCTGGATTTATTCAGATATTGCATCGTGGGGCCCCACCTTATCCTTGGTAATGCGCAGCGTAAGTGACGTTATTCTATCAGCCCCCAGCGGCGGCGACCCTGTAGTGGCCTGTCCCTGTAACGCCGGAAGGGTTCGAATTGTTACGGTGAACGGTGAGTACGTCGCCGGGTTGCCCACACTGAAGCAGGAGCCCGGACGGGCTCCTGCTTCCTCGCGCACGATCATACGCGTTCGGTTGAGATCATGGGCTCAGGCCTCAACGACGCTGAGGATTCCTTCCACGTTCTCGTCGAGCGGGTCGGTAATGTCATACTCGCCGGTTTCCGTTGGAATGAAGAAGATTGCATCCCATCCGCCGGGCTCTGCGTGCGTATGGATGTCCAGTCCGGTCGGGCAGACGAGATCCGACGAGCAGAGATGAAATGGCAGTGGCTCTGCGGATCGCAGTCCGTCCGGGTCGTCGGGAGACATCGATGCCGACTTTCGCAGCCAGAACAGCGTGTCAGGCTCCATGCCGAGGGCGTGGAAGTGATGCTCCGCGTTGCCGTTCCGGTTGTCGAAGACCAGAATCACCGGTTCACCGACCTTCAATTCCAGATCGGCCGGGCTGAATCCGTCGTCGGTGGCGATAACGTGATGCACCGTCGCGTTCGAAAGCTCATCTGCAGCCAACCCGTAATCCATCTGGTCAATTCGGAGTCGCGGCGACCAGTCGAGCTGTTCTGTTCCGACGTTCAGAACCGGCGTCACGCCTGGCGCGCTGCTGACCGGGAACCGGAGAATAGTGGTCCGGTGGTGCGGGTGTGTCTGCCGGTCTTCAGCCTCGGATGCCGAGAACTCGTCATCGCCGATCTGCAGCGTTGCTTCCGGAATATCCTCTGGCAGATCGCCTTCATGAACTGCATAGGTCACCAGGAAGACGAATCCCTGGTCCGGCTCCCAGCGTTCCTTGGAATTCGGCATCATCTGGTCGAAGAAGTTCTCCGTACCCCAGACCGCGCTGACCTCAATCTCATACCCATTATGCTGAACGTCCTTTCGCCGGATGATGTCCTCGTCCAACGCGGATTCCACGTCAGCCGAGAGGACTTCGGTCGGAGTCGGTTCTGCGTCAACGTCCGCCTCATCGGAAATCTGCTCGGCGCCGTTCCCCTGCTCGGTTGTCGTCTCGACGGTGGGAGCGTCGGCTTCCACGTCATCGGAGCAACCAGCGACCAGGACACCGAGGGAGAGCAACAGTGCTGCCGTCGTTACCAGTATTGTTCGCGCGCCTTTCTTTAAGAAGGCCGTCTTGAATTCCATGTCTCGTGCTCCTCTCGGGTCAGGAAGGTCGCGAATGTTCATTGCTTGCCTGACCGCCTGTTTCTCTCGCTTCACGGCGAGTTAGTAGACGATAATGCGCGCCTGGAAATCGTCGTGAAGCGGGCATGTCACCATATACGTGCCTGGCTCTTCCGGTGTGAAGATCAGAACGTCGAGCTCCATCGGGAGCGCGTGGGCGTGAACTGATTCGCCAGTCGGGCATTCGTCATAGCGGGACTTGCATCCGGGTGTCTTGCCAAATTCGAGCATGCGGTGATGATCGGCATGATCATCATGGTCTTCGTGATGTTCGTGGTGATCGTGGTCGCCATCGTCATCTTCGAACATCGCCACGAACGCTTCCAGCTCATCCATGTCACCATCTTCAGTCCCAAAGAGGAGTTCGCTCGTCGGCATGTCCGACACGTGGTAGTGATACTCGTCTCGGGTGAGATTCCGGAAGATCAGTTTCGTTGGCGTTCCCTGCGGGACAAACATCGTGTCAAGACTCAGGCCGTTGTCGTCCACCGTCAGATTGATCGTCCGTTGACCGGTTGTGCTCGTCTGCTCGGCCCGGACGGGGCTGCTGTCGTTCGGTTCTCCGAAGCTTTCCGACTCGGCAACCCCGTTGCTCTCTGAACGTACGGGCTCGGCTTCCGCATTCGGCTCGTTGTCGCCTCCGCTGAACGGGCCTTCGCAGGCGCTCAGGATCAGTCCAGCGAGAACCACGATAGCACCCATCAGGAGGCGAACTCGGATATTTCGTCGTTTCAGCATGATCGTTCTTCCTCCATCAGGAGTCGTGTGAATTAGTCTAGCGACTGCAGATACTCTTCAAGCGCTTCGATCTCGGGTGGCGTCAGGTTGATTCCGCTCATATCCGGCACTGCCCGGAGCGCCGAGCGAATTGCTGCGCCGTCCTGCCCCTGAATATTTGGCGCAAGACCGCCTTCGGCGTCTTCACCGTGACAGATCTCGCAGCTGGTTTCATAGACCTCGAGGCCGCGCGCGACCAGCTCTCCAGCGTCATCCGCCGCGTCGTCGGCGTCTTCATCGTCTTCCGCTACGGCGTCGTCATCTTCCTCCACCGGCGCTTCGGTCGGTGTTGGAGCAGGAGCCTCGGTCGGTGTCGGATCAGGCGCTGCGGCTGGCTCCGGCTCGTCAGCCGGCTCTTCAGTGGCGGTCGGTTCCGGTGTCGGTGTCGGATCGTCATCGTCATCACCAGCACAGGCAGCCACGACTAATGTGAGTGCGACCAATGCCGCGCCAATTTTCAGAAACACCGTTTTTTGTCGAACCATCGGTCTACTCCACATCATGCGTGAGGTCGTATCCGGGCCCCGGCCCACCGAGGGCCGGGGCGTCTAACTGCGGATTCGACGCTAGTGCGTCGGGCCATCCCATCCCTCGACCTCTTCGAAGGGATGCTCGGACATGTCGCGCATCATCTCCAGGATTCTAGGGGATTTCGCGCCGCCCATGTCGAACAGAAGTTCGCCGTTCCAGTCATCATCGTATTCGACGAAGGCGCCGGAGTGCGTATCCCCGCCGTTCGGCGTCGGGATTCGCTCGATGACTTCACGGGTCTCGGTGTCAACCACAATCGTTTCGAACGTGCCGGCGCTCGTGACCCAGATCTCGTTGCGGTCGGGATCCGGATGCAGCGTGGCGTGGTCCATGATCGCGCCTTCGATGTTGACTGGCTGGTTGAACTCGCGGGTGGCTGAGAACGTCTGGGTGTCGATCACGCCCAGCACGCCGCCGACGTTGTGAGTGCCCTCACCCTTCCCGACTGTCCAGAGCTGGGTTTCTCCCCAGTTCAAAACCAGACCGTACGGGCCAGCGACACCGGCGCTGGTGCTGTTGACCACCTCATTGAGCGCATTGTCGATCTTGTAGACATAGCTGTTGTGACCTTCGATAACGTAGGTATATCGACTGTCCGAGGTGTGCATAATGCCGATCGGATGATTGCCCACGTATGGAATCTCGATGAAGAAGTCTCCTTCAAGGTCGTACTTGGCGATCCCCGCCGCCGTGAATGGCGCGGACCGGATCGATGGTGAACCCATCGAGATGTACAGGTAGCGGCCATCCGGGCTCGGCGTCGTGTAGGGATGTCCCATCGGGTGGACGTCTTCAAATGTGATCGCCTTCACGACCCGGTTGTCGTCGCTCGGGTCCAGGATGAAGTGCGGACCGCCGTCGGCGCCGAATCCGTGGTTCAGCACCACGCGCGGCTCACCGTTGTAGTCCCAGAACCCCTGGATGTGATGAAGGGCGGCCCGGGTCAGGGAATGGTTGCCGGTAAACTCCAGGACCTTGTCAAGCTTCAACGTCCGTGCATTGATAATCAGGATCCGGTTCTCGCCCTCGCTCGGACTGAACGCGGTGTTTGAGTCGTTGGTGCCGATGTAGATCCACTCGCCGTCCGGAGAAACACCCAGTCCGTGCGGCTCACTGTGCTGCTCGAATCCAAGATCGAACGATGCCGACGCAATCGTTTCGTAGGTGTCGGAGTCGACAACCTGGACACCCGGCAACTGATTTGTTTCAGACAGGCGATGCGGGTACCCGCGACCTTCGCTGGTCATCCAGACATTCGGATGTTCGGAAACATCCCAGGCATCGTCACCGTCAGAATCGTATTGTTCGATAAGCGTCAGTCCGCCGCGAATCGATTCTTCGGTTTCCCATCCGGTCGGCTCTTCGCCTTCCGGCGCCGGGACCGCTATACCTTCATGCACCTGGTGCGACGGCGCGGTGCCTTCAAGCTGTTCCAGCAGCGCCTCATAGTCTTCCCGGGGCACCATGTCATCATCTTCGTCGTCATCGTCGTCGGTATCCTGCGCGATCGCCGCTTCCTCTTCTTCGTCATCATCGTTGGAGCAGGCGGCGAGTGCTGCGGCGATGGTTGGCGCCGCGACACCGAGTACGGCCGCTCGCTTCAGCAGCGTCCGCCGGCCGAGGCGAGTCTAAAGGGTTTCGTCAACCGATCCGTTGATCATGCGAGTCCCTGCTGAACGTATTCCTTCGTTGATAGACATCTGTGCTCCTCCATTGATACCAGTTCGCGATCGTGTACTACGCTGATTCGATCCGAATTCCAATATTGCCCCGGCCTCCTTTCGCCCTGACCTGATTCGTGTGTTGCGTGCGTTTGCTTGCATCGCCTTCGGTCGTATTCCCGGTTCAATCCCGTCCCCGGTTAACGGTAGGGGGTTCGCCTCACATAGCGATGTCGATACAACGGGCTACGCAACATTTGCGTTCCAACGGTGAGAGCCCCTTCCTCTCATCACCTGCTCCTCTCCGTTCAGATGGGTCCCCGGATAGCGTTCAACAATCCATCCAGGTCACTCTTCGGAATGCGGGTCATGCTGAACACGTTGATCACCGGCTCATCGAGATCCAGCGAGATCAGATTTGATCCGGGCAGCTGGTGCAGCAGGCTGTGAACACAGGCCCAGGCCTCGTTTCCGCTCCCTGAATCAACCAGCACTGTATTCGGCGCCGTTGCCAGCAGGCGTTCTTCCCAGTTCGGGTCATCGAGGCCGATCACGCCGAGCTCGATTCCGCGTGCATCGCTCAGCAATTGCTCCACGATGTGCATCAGAATCGACCGATTGCTCAGCAGGATGACGCGCTGTGAATCCACGAAGACCCCCTCTGGATCTCACTTCGAACGCCGCCTCAGTCCGGCGTCGTTACCCATGAA
>SKTL01000425.1 GCA_007122555.1 Thermomicrobiaceae bacterium
GCCGGGTCGCTGATCATGTGCCGTCGGGCCGGTTGCGATCCGGCCCGATTGCCGTATCATTGCTCCCCACTGGGACTGAGCGGAAACCAGACACGACCGGTTTCGCGAGCCGAGGGGGAGCACGCAGTCATGCTCAAGGAAATGAGTCGCAGCGACTGGCTGGAAATGCTGGGGATCCCGGAGGCGAGAATTCCGGACGCGGTTATTCTGCGAGGAACCCGGAATCTCCGCCGCCAGCGAGACATCCACGCCGAGCGGTTCGACGACGTGCTCGATATCGGGTCACCCAACGGGTTGTTCGAGGACATCTTTCTCGCCCGCCATCGAGGGCTGAACATCGCCTACGCCTCGGTGTACGGCGACAGCATGGCGTCCGAGATCACGCACCTGTTCGGCGTTCTCGGCGCCCGGCTGGTGATTCAGACCGGGTGTTGCGGCGGCTTGCAACTCGGGGTCCAGACCGGCGATCTGATCATTCCCAGCAAGGCGATCCCCGGCGAAGGCGCCGCTCAGTACTACCTGCGGGAGAATCAGAAGCCGCGCGCCTCGGCCGAGTTGATCCGTCCGGCCGCGTCGCTGGTTCGCTCCTGCTGGCCGTATCACACCGGGGAGATCTACACGACATCAGCGCTGCTGGCCGAAGGCCGCGCCGAACTTGAGGCCTGGCAGGACGCGGGGTACGCGGCCGTTGACATGGAGACCGCGACCACCTTCGCCGTCGCCCAGTACTTCAATATGGCCCGCGTCGCCGTGCTCTTCGTCTTCGACAATCCGCTCTTCGGCGACACACTGGTCGATACCGACGACGAGCGAGCAGCCCGGCGCACGCGGGGCGAGGACGCGATGCGGGATGTCGTGACACGACTGCTGGATCAGCTCGATCAAGACGGCATTCCATCCGCGCCGATAGCCCCCACACCGTAAGCGGCCCGGCGTTGGCGCAACGGGCCGGATGACGATCAGCGAATTCGGCGGCTACAAATCTCGTATCCCTTCCCACCGATCGGGATTAAGAACCTCCTTGAGCGGATCGACAAATGGCGCCGTATCGCCGCGTTCGAGGAAAACTGGATCCTGCGGCGAATCAGGAAGCAGGTCAAACGCTTCTTCGAACAGAACAAGGAACTGCTCCAGTTTGATCAGGCCCTGCTCGAGCGCGTACTCGTCAAAGTAATAGAAGCCGTACTGGATGTCATCCGCCGCCTGTCCAAGGACCCAGTAGGCATCGAGCATCTTGGCGTGGAACGCCTCGTAACCTGGCGGAGGTTCAAGCGAGTCCATGGCCGGATAGAGAAGTCGCCAGAGCTCCATGACCTCATCGAACTCGCTATACCAGGCGTTCGAAAAGGTCGGGTTATCCAGCAGCCATGCCAATACCTCGAAACTCACTGCCGTCGCTTCGACAATGAACACCACGTCCTCGACGTAGGCGATCTCGTCGGGATCATGATCAGGAGGCGGCGGCGCGACTGGCGAATCGCCGTAGCGCCAGCGATAGTAATGCTGCCCGATGTTTCCCGCCTCTACCTGCCAGCCGGCCGAGTTGCCCGGAGTGTAGGTAAGACAACGGCGTTCAAAGCACTGCGACAGGACATCCCGCTGCTCCCCGCCGACCGGAACGTTCATCCAGTACGCCTCGGTGATCGGAAACCCGGTTGCGAAGAACGGGTTTTCGAACAGCCGCGAATGCAGGAACTGGCCGTTCTCGAACACCTGTCCGGTGGAGTTCATGAACTCCCAGAACACCGACGCAACCGTATGGTCCGTCTCCGGGACGTAACGCGCCGCCGCAACGCCATACTGGCCGAGGCCAGGGTTATCCCCGACACTTCCGAACTGATCGATCGTCTGGGTAATCGTGTGATCGATTGGAAGCGGGTCGTAGTTCAATACCCCGTTGAAGGTCGCGTAGGTCGGGCTATCCGGATGGCTGTCACCGGCAATCTGAACGTTCGCGGGCTGCATCTGCTGAAACTCAGTGTCGCCAAGCTGCATCCGCCCGGTAATCAACTCGGTAGCCAGCAATCCGTTCGTGACATCCCATGGTGGAGCGGCCGCATGAGCGTTGTCTTCCATGCGCGACTTGTCGGTGTACTGAACCAGGCGGGTCCCGCCCGGCGCGTCGAAGTACGGCTCCTCGAACGCGGCAGTGTGACCGCTTGGGCCCCACATCCAGGTTCGATTCACCTGTCCCTGCGCAACCGGCAGATCTGTCCGAGCCCAGGTACGCTCGAATGCCTGGCTACCCAGCGAGTGCGCCGAAGCCGGTTCAGTCGATAACGGAAACGCTGCGATCATCAGACCGGCCGCGAGCAGAATCCGAACAAGTGTTTTCAACATGCCGTCCCTTTCATGTTCCGTCTTCCGTGCAATGCTATCGTCCGGCCAATCTCGGGAAATCGCCGCACGAGCCCTCACTTATGTCAGTGTGACAGACGCCAGGGAAGACTGTGGTTCCCGGCTGGAACGCGTTCCGGACACTGTCTCAGGCTGACACGGCGCCGGTTGCTGAGCTCGAAGCCGTCGCCCGGCAGGGTCTGTTCCCCAACACGCCGCTGGAACTGGCACACTTATCGGGTGAATTCGACCTGAAACAGGCGACCCCTTGGAGAACTGATGGCGCGACACGTGGATACCAACACCGACGAACAGTCAAATGAGGACGAAAAGCCGACCCATGTCCGGATCACGCTCGACGACATGGCGTTCGAGGGCTCAGCGATTGGACGGTACGAGGGCCGGGTGATCTTCGCTGATTACGGCATTCCCGGCGAAGACGTGACCGTCCGGATCGAGCAGAACAAGCGCGGGTTCTGGAACGGTGTCGTTGAGGAAGTGCACGAGCCATCGCCCCATCGGGTAGAGCCGCCGTGCCCCTATTTCGGTACGTGCGGCGGCTGTCAGTGGCAGCACATCGATTACCAGCATCAGGCCGAACTGAAACGCCACGTCGTCGCCGAGCAACTTCGTCGCATCGGCAAGTTCGAGGATCCGCCGGTGTCGGAGACGCTCGGCGCCCCGGAGCCGTTCGGGTACCGCAACCACGCCCGATTCACCATCCGGAACGAGGGCGCCCTTGGATTCGTCTCCCGCGCTGGTTCGGGCCGGCGTTTCATGCCGATCGACAAGTGCATGCTGATGCACCCCTGGATCAACGACGTCCTGGACAAGCTGCAGGGACGGGCGCAGGGCAAACACCAGGTCGTCATTCGCTACGGGATCAACACCGGCGATGCCTTCGTGCAGCCGGATCAGCGTGAGGTCGAACCGGATCTGCCCAGCGATAAGACCTGGTTCGAAGAAGAGCTGCACGGCAACCGGTTCCGCATCTCCGGGCCCTCGTTCTTCCAGACGAACACGAAGCAGGCGGAGCGGTTGTTTGACCTGGTGCGCGATCGCCTGAAGCTGAAGGGCAACGAGACGCTGGTCGACGCCTACGCAGGCGTCGGGACGTTCGCGGTCATGCTGTCGCCGTACGTCCGGGACGTGATTGCGATCGAAGAGTCGCCATCCGCAACCGAAGACGCTCAGGTGAACCTGGAAGCGGCGCCGAACGTCGCCTTCTACAAGGGAAAAGTGGAGCACGTCCTCCCGGAGCTCGACATTCAACCGGATGTCATCCTGCTCGATCCGTCACGCCCCGGTTGTCACAAGAAGACGCTGGAGCGGGTGATCGATTTCAAGCCGAAACGGATCGTGTATGTTTCCTGTAACCCGGCGACGCTCGCACGGGACCTTCGCATCCTGGTCGATGCGGGCTATGACTTGAAGGATGTCACGCCGGTGGACATGTTCCCACAGACATACCACGTGGAATCGATCTCGATCCTGGAGCCCGCATGAGTTCGACGACTCCGTTGATCCTGGCGTCCGCGTCTCCGAGGCGACGGGAGCTTCTCTCGTACCTCGGAATCGGGTTCACGGTATTGCCGGCGAATGTCGACGAATCGATCCCGGAAACCATTGATGATTCTGTCGCGTTCGCCCGAGAGCTGGCGGCGCGAAAGGCGCGATGGATCGCCGCTCGCCATCCCGCCGCGGCGGTGCTTGCGGCGGATACGATCGTCGTATCCGAGAGCCGTATCCTGGGGAAGCCGGCCGATGCAACCGAGGCTCGAACGATTCTGCAAGGGTTGCGGAACCGCCCGCACGAGGTGACAACTGCGCTGGCGCTGGCGCACGGGGAAAACCTCTGGCAGGAGCACGCCACCAGCCATGTCTACATGCGGGATTACCAGGATCAGGAAATCGACGCCTATATCGCCGGCGGTGATCCGTTTGACAAAGCCGGAAGCTACGCCATTCAGGACCGGCATTTCAAACCGGTCAAACGATACGAAGGCTGTTACTGTAACGTGGTCGGATTGCCGCTCGTCCTCGCCCAGCGGGTTCTCGAGCGGGCCAGCCTGACCATCCTGGATCTCAATCCGCCAGCGTTGCCGCCCGAGTGCCGTCTCTGCCCGATACAAGATCCGTCGAATATCTCAAACCCGATGATTCAGCCGTAACGGATCGCAAGAACCTTCGTGCTCGACGAGCGTGGCCGTTCGGCGCAAATACCCCGATGCGCTAGGTCGTTCTGCACCAATCGACCAGCAACGCCGCAACAGTCTTGGCCGCTGTCTTCACATCAGCAATCGAGATGTGTTCATCGTTCTGGTGGGCTACGGCAACGTCACCGGCGCCGTACATCACGCACGGCATCTCGCCGATGTAGGTGTAGAGGCGCATGTCCGCGCCATACGGAGCTCCCTGCACCGGAAGCGGTTGTCCGGTCGCCCGCTGATGGGCGGCCATCAGCGCCTGCGGAAACGGTTCCTCCTGCTTTGTCTCGGATGGCGCAAACTGCCCGCTCACCCATTCCAGCTTCGGGGGATGCTCCCACAGCCAGGGATCCCGTTCCGCCACCGCCATGATCCGCTGCCGGACCTGTTCCTGGAATTCATACATGTCTTCACCCGGCATCAGGCCGATTCGCCCTTCGGCCACCAGGGTCTCCGGAACGGTCGAATGCCACTCGCCGGATCGGAGATACCCGAAACTGATGGGGATCTTGTTGGCGATGTCCGCAAACAGCGGATGCTGGAGCTCCCGGTTGCGATCGGCTTCCCAGTTCTGAAGGTCCTGAAAAATCGGGATGAACTTCTCGATGGCCGACACGCCTGAATCGCGCATGGCGCCGTGGGCGGACTTTCCGGTGATCGTCAGCCGGCAAACCAGCGATCCGGCATGCGCCGCGATCAACGCCAGCTTTGTCGGTTCAGTGATCAACACGGCATCCGCTCGGTGCCCGCGCAGAATCGTTCCAAGCGACCCGAAGCCGCCGTCTTCCTCGCCAACGGTTGACGCAATCCGAATGTCGCCGGCGAGCTCAACCCCGGCGGCTTCGAGCGCGTCGAGCGCCATGAGAAAGGTGACCAGTCCGCCTTTCATGTCGGCAGACCCGCGCCCATAGAGGAGATCGCCAACAACTTCGCCAGACCAGGGACCGTGCGTCCAGAACGACGCGTCACCGGGATCGACAACGTCGACGTGGGCGTTCAGCATAATCGAGCGCCCTTCGCCGGCGCCTCGACGAATCCCGACGACGTTCGGGCGATCCTCATAGCGAGGCTGGTCGCCGACATGATCAACATACGGGAGGATTTCGTCTCGAGTCGTCTCCCAGCGATCAATCTCCAGGCCGCGCTCGCGGAACATCTGCTCCACGCGATCCTGCACCGCGCCCTCATCGCCAGTCACCGAAGGGATACGCACGAGCTCCTGCAACGTTGTCACCAGCTGATCGCGCCGGTTGCCGATCTCGTCGAACACCTTCCGCATCTGATCGTCGGACATCCGTACTCCTGTCACCTGAACCCGTTCCCTGTCCACTTCCAGAGCACTCGTCTACCGAGGAGCGCGCGTGTATTCTCGGAGAATCGGACGCGTCAGGCAGGTCGGGCCGCCGGTCCGGTTATGCGAGATCTCGTCTCCGGTATACGTCTGCACAGTGCAGCCGGCGTCCGCCAACCGCTTCGCGGTGACCTCATTCTCCTTCAGCAGCAGACAATGTCGTTGCCCCAGCGCCAGCACGTTCGGGCCCTGCGTGGCGAACTCCTCTTCCGGAACCTCGACGAACGCTATGCCGCGGTTATCCAGTTCCTGAAGAAACGCCGTCGCCATCAGCGGCTTATAGACGACCGCAAGATGGTCATCAACCATGCTGATCAGCGAGAGAAGATGCAGGCAATCCGCCGGGCCGGTCCAGTGCGGCAGATCATAAGCGACGACCTCGACGTGTAGCGGGCGCAGGATCTCGGTCAACTGCCGGATCCCTTCCTGGTTCGTCCGATAGCCACGGCCGACCGCAAGGGTGTACCGGTCTATCCAGAGGCAGTCACCGCCTTCGACTCTGCCTGGCCGCTCGATGCGTCCGATGATCGGAATGCCGAGATCGCGCATCGTCTCCTCGGCAAGCTCGACTTCCAGCTCGCGTTGTCGTTTCCCCATCTGCAGCAGAATCGCGCCAGCATCGGTGATCATGACAGGGTCGAATGGAAAAATCGCATCCTGCAGCTGCGGATTGTCGATCTCCCCGGTGATGACGTCAGCTCCGGCATCCCGCAGGATCTTCCGGAACGCCTCGTGTTCCTGCACCGCTTTTTCGTGGTCCATTCGCTGCAGGTAGGAGAACTCCTCCCAGGAGACACTGTTCTCATGCGGAACAGGTGGATAGACCAGCACTCGCTTCAGGGGACCGACAACGGTGTGGCCGCCGAAGTTCTTTCTCTTCCCGCCTGACATGATTCATCCTCTCGCTGTGCACAATCGTCCAGACGCGATGGCCGTCCAGAGGACAGCGGGCTTCGTTCGTTCACTGATCGCATTGTACGCGGCGGAATGATGGCGAGCTATGGCGGGCCGAGCAGCGGAGATCA
>SKTL01000378.1 GCA_007122555.1 Thermomicrobiaceae bacterium
ATGGCTCGAAGCTCGACAGAACCGCGCTGAACCAGAAGCAGTTGAACAGCTTGTGACTGATCAGGAGGGGTAACCGTGTCGGGTTCAATTGATCGAAACCTGGCGATGGAGTTGGCGCGAACCACGGAAGCCGCGGCATTGTCCGCCGCGCGCTGGATGGGACGGGGTGACAAGATCGCCGCGGACCAGGCGGCTGTGGATGGCATGCGAACCATGCTTTCGTCGGTGCAGATGGACGGAGTCATCGTCATTGGCGAGGGGGCCAAAGACGAGGCCCCCATGCTGTACATCGGTGAAGAAGTTGGAACCGGCGCCAAGCCGAAGGTCGACATCGCGGTTGACCCGGTTGAAGGGACAACCTTGCTGGCGAACGGAATGCCCAACTCGATTGCGGTTGTCGCGATGTCTGATCGTGGCACCATGTTCTTCGCCCCCGGGATCGTCTACATGAACAAGATCGCCGTCGGACCCGAGGCGGCGGACGTCATTGATCTGAACCTGTCGACCGCGGAGAACCTGAACCGGATCGCCCAGGCCAAGCGAATGCCGGTGCATCAGTTGACGGTCGTGGTTCTGCAGCGACCTCGTCATGAACAGCTGATTGCTGACATTCGAGCAACCGGCGCCCGAATCAAGCTCATTTCCGACGGCGACGTCGCCGGTGGCCTCATGACCTGCACGCCCGGTGGCGGGGCGGATGTCCTGATGGGTGTCGGTGGCGCCCCAGAGGCGGTCATTACCGCGGCGGCGCTCAAGTGCATTGGCGGCACGATCCAGTGCAAGCTTTGGCCGCGTGATGACGAAGAGGAACGCATTGCCGTTGAGGCCGGCTTCGACATCGACGCCGTGCTCACTGCGGACGATCTGGTGAACTCTGATAACATCTTTTTTGCGGCGACGGGAATTACCGATGGGGAGTTTCTTCGGGGTGTCCATTACACCGCGCATGGAGCCACGACGCAGTCGCTGGTGATGCGATCTCGATCCGGAACGGTTCGCTGGATTGATTCGACCCACGAATTGCGCAAGCTCGCGGAGTATGCGTCGGTGCCATTTGACTAGATGCGGAGAGTCGTGTTAGACTCGGTGAGCGCCTGGGGATCGGCGTAGTCCCCTCTGTTTCCTGCATGAATCTCCAAGATCATGGAACGGTCCGAGTGATTCGACGGACATCTTCGGATATTACAGCATGACAATTCAGTGTGCGGGTAGCCAGCTTCATTCATTTGGCCTGACGTCTGACGCGTCTGCGTACTCGACGTAGGGCTGCCAGTTGACCTGGTTATGAATTCGACAGGGATATTGACCAGCAATTGTATCTCCATGTGCTCTCCGGGCACGTCTCACACGAGTGGCTCGATCAGTAATCGACCAACAATCAGGAGGAATCGGCACGTGAGCCGATCGCTTGAAAACTGGCGGCGCCGCCGCCAAACCCCGACAAATTTTCGGAACCGAAGTAACCGTTCGCGAGGTGTCTGTGTGCAGACGTACTGTATGCGTGCGCCCGCGGGAAGAGGAAGACGATGATCGTTACGATATCTGAACTTGAATCCAAGAACATCGACGAACTGCAGGAAATGGCGAGAGATCTGGAAGTTACCGGATATTCCCGCCTCAAGAAACGCGATCTCATCAGCCGCGTACTCCAGAAACAGACAGAGCAGCAGGGCAACATTTACGGCGAAGGCGTGCTCGACATTATCGAAGATGGCTTCGGATTCCTGCGGGGTGAGCGTTACCTGCCGGGGCCGAACGATATCTACGTGTCGCAGTCGCAGATCCGGCGGTTCGGGCTGCGCACCGGCGACTGGATTTCCGGGCACGTGCGGCCACCGAAGGACAACGAGAAGTACTACAGCCTGCTTCGTGTTGAGGCCGTCAACGGGATGGACCCGGAATCCGCCCGCCGGCGCCCGAATTTCGATCATATGACCCCGATCTTTCCGCTCGAGCAGATCAAGCTGGAGACCGCCCCGAACATTCTGGCGACCATGATTGTCGACCTTGTCGCTCCGGTTGGCCGAGGACAGCGCGGATTGCTGGTTTCCCCGCCGAAGGCCGGGAAGACGCTCTTGCTCAAGGCGATCGCGAACGGCATCACCTCGAACTGTGAGGATGTCCACCTCATGGTCTGTCTGATCGGCGAGCGGCCCGAAGAGGTGACCGACATGCGCCGGTCCGTGGACGGTGAAGTGATCAGCTCGACGTTTGACGAGCCGGTGGAGGATCACACCAAGGTCGCCGAGATGGCGCTCGAGCGAGCCAAGCGCATGGTGGAGTCGGGTCGCGACGTCGTGATTCTCCTGGACTCCATCACACGACTTGCCCGCGCCTACAACCTCGCCGTTCCCCCGAGTGGTCGGACGCTCTCCGGTGGTATCGACCCGGTTGCGCTCTATCCACCGAAGCGATTTTTCGGTGCAGCGCGTAACATCGAGGGTGGCGGCAGTCTGACAATTATCTCAACCTGTCTCGTCGATACCGGATCCCGCATGGACGATGTCATTTACGAGGAGTTCAAGGGAACCGGTAACATGGAGCTGCATCTGGATCGCAAGCTTGCAGAGCGACGAATCTACCCAGCGATTGATGTTCAGCGTTCCGGCACCCGGCGAGAAGAGCTGCTGCTCGACGAAAATACTTTGCGGCAGGTCTGGACGATGCGTCGCATGGTCTCGATGCTGGGTGGAACCGAGGGGACTGAGCTAGTTCTTGGGCGGCTTTCCAAGACGGGAACGAACGAAGAATTCCTCGCCACGCTCAACAAGGAAATCTAGTCAGCTTTCAGGCTCAGGTCTGACGCCACAAGTAATCCAGCACCATTCCGGTGTACGTTGCTGGGGACTCCTGATGCGCGAGATGTCCGGTGCCCGGGATGATGCCGAGGTTCGCTGACTGCATCCGACGCCAGAGCGATAGCGCCCGGTCCGGGATCATCACCGGGTCATCGTCACCGCCGAGAATCAGGACCGGCTGGCTGATCTCGTCAGCCTTTCGCACGGCGTCGAGATGGTCATCAGGCGGGTGTTCGAGGGATTGCGTGAAGCGTTTGAGCAGGATCTCGCGTGAGTATCCGGGGCGCTGCTCGCCGTGTTCCTCATCGAGTCGAGCTTCCAGTCTGGGAAACACCGTGGACGCGTATTGTCGACCATAGTCGATGATATCCGGATCGTTCAGATCGGGAACCGACGTGATGACAATCGACGCGACGCGTTCAGGCGCTGTTCGCGCCATATGCATCGCCACGACCGCGCCATGGCTGCAACCGATCACGTGGGCTGTTGATATGTCCATGTTGTCCAGCACTGCGGAAACATCATCTGACATTGCGCTCACGCTCATCTCCCCCTGACGGAGAACCGACCTGCCGTGACCCCGGAGATCGGGGGCGATCACCGTGAAGTACCGTGAGAGCTGCGCCTGTACCATGGTCCATGAGCGATGTGTTCCGAAGAAGTCGTGAAGCAAGACGACCGTCGCCGGCCCGGTACCTCGGACATTGAAATACACTGATCCGGATTCCCGTTCTATCGTCGGCATTAGCGGTTCCCTCACGACGCGCAAGTGGTCCACGATTGATCAGCATAGCATTCGTCCCGGTGGCTCGACACATGCGCGCAGTCGGCACGGTGATGAATATCCGATGATCAAGTGGAGAGGTAAGCGAGAGCGACGCATGAAGTCTGTGAGCCAGCTGAAGGACACGCTGAACCGAATCGACCGTCGCGGGTACAAGGCGTATCGAGACATCCAGGGTGAGTATTGCGCCGGATCGATGGTGATCGCGATCGACCACGTTCAGGCCGATCCCTTTGCGGCCCCGTCGCGATTGCGCCTTATCTTCGAACGTGGAAACCTGGATCTCCCCGATCCGCGATCGGAACTGGAGCGTGTTACGCTCGAAGACTTTCTGGCGAGACGCTTTCGGGATGCGGTAAAGTCCGGAACGTCTCGCGGGCCGGGGAGCGGGAAGTCCGGCGCGATTCAGATTGACGCAGGACGGCAGGAAGTGCTGGAACGAACCGCCTGTCGCGTTTCGCCCGAAACCGTTGAACTACGGGTGTCAGCGGGATTGCCGGCGCAGGGGCGAACGATTCTTGGCCGGGCTGCGGATACACTGCTTACGGAGCAGCTACCTGAGCTTGCGCGAGGCGCGTGCGTTCTCGACCAGGATGCTCAGCGCGAGGCTCGCTACTTTCTGGACACGATCACGGATGCTGACGCGATACGAAGGCAACTCCAGGAGCGCAATCTCGTCGCGTTCGTCGCAGATGGAGCGATTCTCCCGCGAGAAAGCGGAATCAGCGATCGCCCGATGTGGGGTGAAGTAGTCCCGTTCAGGTCGCCAGAAAGTCTGCGGGTCGAGCTGGAGCGGCCGAACGGTGGGCCTATCACCGGCATGGGGTTGCCCGGAGGCGTGACATTGATCGTAGGAGGAGGGTTTCACGGCAAGTCCACGCTGCTGGAAGCGCTCTCGCGTGGCGTGTACAACCATGTTCCCGAAGACGGCCGGGAGTTCGTAGTTACGCGGGATGACGCTGTGAAAATACGCGCCGAAGATGGCCGCAGCGTAGTCGGGAATGACTTGCGTTCGTTCATCAATCGACTCCCGCTTGGCCGCCAGACCGATCAGTTCTCAAGTGACAACGCCTCCGGTTCCACCTCGCAGGCGGCGAATATCCTCGAAGCGATCGAGTCCGGCAGCCGGCTTCTCCTGATGGATGAAGACACATGCGCAACGAACTTCATGATCCGGGATGACGTGATGCGCCGGCTGGTTCCCGACGACTCCGAGCCGATTACCCCGTTCATCGATCGTGTCCGCCAGCTTTACGAGCAGAAAGGCGTGTCGACCATCCTCGTGATGGGAGGCGCGGGCGACTACTTCGGAGTCGCGGATACGGTGATCTGGATGAACGAGTACGCCCCGCACGACGTCAGCGAGCGCGCTCAGGCGCTGATCGAGCGCCGAAAGCCGTCCGCCGGCTGCGATCTAGAGCCTGTTCACCGCGTCCCGGACCCGTCTTCAATCGATCCGACTCGTAGAAACCGGACGAAGACGCGCGCCCGCGGCACTGAGGAACTCGGCTTTGGCGAGGAGAATATCGACCTGCGGCAGGTTGAACAGATCGTCGATCCGAGTCAGACCAGAGGGATCGCCGAGATCCTGGTGTACGCCGGGTCGAAGGGGATAATCGACGGGCGACGGTCAATATGCGAAGTCCTCGACCGGATCGATGAGTTGCTCCGCGAGAACCCGATCGACATCGTCTCGAATTTCCGCGGTCACCCTGGGGACTTTGCCCGTCCCCGGCGTTACGAAATCAGCGCTGCCTTGAACCGGTTACGGTCGCTGAAGGTGGCGCAACGCCGCTGATTCAGGTGCGATCTCGCGTATGTCTGAGCCAGACCGGCAGCGCCAACAGGAGGATGAACAACGCCATCAGCGGGAGTATGAAGATCCCGCCGCGAGCGCCGATGACGAGCATCAGCAGCAGGAGTCCGATGACGGGCATCATGATCCACACAGCAATCTGCAGGCGATCCGGTTGCATAACGTCCCTCGATTCCTGGTACGAAGCGAATACGCGCGAGAGACCTGACGTCCGTATCTGGCAGTTGATTGACGTAATTATAACCAGTTCGCGCACCGTCGTCAGTCGCTCGCCATCGACACCTCGGCCGATTCCCTCAGTGGAACCACCAACGAGTAGGTTAGACTGTCCGCGAGCGCCATCCAGGACGCAGCAATCACGTTCGGGGACGATCCGACAGTCTGCCAGGAGCGGTGACCGTCTCCGGAACGAATCCAGACGCGCACAACGGCTCCTGTCCCGTGATGATCGTCCAGAACGCGGACCTTATAGTCTTCCAGTTCGACATTTGCGATTTGCGGATAGAACTCCAACAGCGCTTTTCGGGTGGCGGTGTCGAGCGCGTTGACCGGGCCGTTGCCGTCCGCGGCGGTGTGGTAGGTGTTGCCGTGGATATCAAGCTTGACCATGGCTTCGGCGAGCATTCCGCGCGACCCGCGATACTCCGCAAGGACGGTGTAATCCAGCGCCTCGAACGGAGCAACGTACCCTTCCATCTCGCGCCGGATGAGCAACTCGAGCGACCCATCGGCGTCTTCGAACCAGTAACCTTCGTGTTCGAGCTCTTTGATGCGCGTTACCAGGCGAAAAACGACCTGCGGTTCATCTCGTAGGTCGATTCCAAACGTTTCGGCCTTCATGATGATGTTGCTGCGGCCGCTTAGCTCTGAGACCAGGATATTACGTCCGTTTCCAACGATTTCGGGATCCATGTGCTCATATGCGACCGGGTCTTTGGCCACGGCGTTGACGTGCAGACCGGCCTTGTGTGTGAAGGCGTGGGTTCCGACGAACGGCAAGCGGACGTCGTGAACGACATTTGCGACTTCCGAGACGTAGCGTGACGTTTCGGTAAGCTGTGAAAGGTGTCCGTCCGGGAGGCATTGGTAACCCATCTTGTGCTGGACGACCGGGATGATCGAGCAGAGATTCGCGTTGCCGACCCGTTCCCCATAGCCGTTAATCGTCCCCTGTACCTGGATTGCCCCAGCTTCGATGGCGGCAACCGCGTTGGCGACGGCGAGCTCGCAGTCGTTATGCGTGTGAATGCCGACTGGGCAGGTAAGGAGACTATCGATCACGGCTACCGTTTCGGCGATGAACGCAGGCATTGCCCCGCCATTGGTGTCGCACAGAATGATCGCGTCGGCGCCGGACTCCGCCGCGGCCTGGCAGACGGACAGGGTGTACTCGCGATCTTCATTCCAACCATCGAAGAAATGCTCGGCATCGAAAAGGACTTCGCGGTCATGACGCTTGAGAAACGCGACTG
>SKTL01000455.1 GCA_007122555.1 Thermomicrobiaceae bacterium
GTAGACCATCAGGCTGATCGTTTCGCCTTCGATATCAAGATGCGCTCGCCCGGCGGGGACGAATTCCTTCGGTTCCCCGGTAGTCGTCCCCAGCGTTACCGGTTCCTGGGAAACCCCGTCGGTATCGAGCGTCACCTCGAAGCGCAAGTCCTCGTTTTCCGGAAAGTACTCCAGCTGCTCGAACCGTTCCCGTTGCTCCGGCGTCAACGGCGAGTTCTCGTGTTCCTTGAAGAACTTGTTCTTGTTCGTCCGAAAACGTTCCAGTCGACTCATACCTGATCCACTCCTGTATCTCTGATCGGTTGGGCGTTGTTTCCCCGTTTTTCCGATGCGTACGCGCCTTCGTCAAGGCGTCGTTTCGTCAATTCCTCGTCTCTTTCAACGCCCCACCCACCGGAGTGATTCCGCACGGCGTCCGGAAACCAGTCGTGATGCTGATCGGCTGCCCTTAAGTGTCTTGCTCTATCGACTTCATCAGCGCGAGCGGTTGGATGCGATACGAGTCGATGCCCTTACCTGCCTGAGAGTCGCTTGCTCGGTGCAGGAAGGAAGTGCTGGAAGGATGAATGTAGCGCGTATTAAACAGAAACCCGGTGGCTTTCGCCACCGGGTTTCCGGGTCTTTGGACGTCTACCACAAAGGGTGACAGTAGAGCTCGTCTAGCTGACAGCCTCCATGGCGACGCCCAGGGTACTACTGCTACTCATATCTGGGCATCACCTCCTTTACCCTCGCTGGTCTCGTAATAATATGGATTGAACTGTAGCACGCGCCGGTAAGCCTGTCAATTAATCCGGCGCTATTGCGGGATCTCCAACTCCTGACCTACCTGAAGCATGTTGGGGTCATCCATTCCGTTGGTTTCCAGCAGCGCTTCCATACTGACGTTGAACTGCACGGCAATTCCGTAGAGCGTGTCGCCCTGTTGCACAACGTAAATGCCGTCAGGAGCGCCATTCTCCGCTTCCGGAGCTCCGTCCGCATCGTCGGCGGGAGGATCCGCGTCATCCTGTACAGCCGGTGGGACGTTGTTGAGGTCACCCGGCTCGGGATCGACGATCTCCATCATGGCCGGCGCGGTGGGCTCGGCAATTTCCTCCGATGAGATCTCCCCCTCGTCATCTGCTTCCTCGCTGTCGCCGCAGCCCCCGGGCATGCTGATCAGGAGCAGCGCCCCCAGGCCGAGCGCGAAAAGCGTGGAGAGGTCGAAGTATCGGCTGTTGGGTCTGCGGTTCATTATGGCTCCCTGATGTCCTGCTCGGCGTTCCCGGTTCGTGTTCCAAAGAGACGAGATTGCATCTGTTTGACTCGCTGTCGACGCCGTTCCTCTTCATCGGTGTCAGGGATCAATTCTACCGAGAGGACCGCGCCGGCCGCGCATCCCTCCGGCAGTTGCTCGACCGGAAGTATCAGTTGCTGAGTATCATCAAAAATGAGGACGGCGAGTCCGTTCCGCTGCTCGTCATACTCGATTCTGTCCACGGTTGCGGTAAGCCTGGGTTGGTCCATGATTGGCCTGTTCTGGTGCTTGTAACGTCCCACGATTCACCGTCGGTCTGAATGATAACCGTCCCGTCCACATCTGTGCGAAAAATCCTGATTTCGTGTTCCCGGAGTCGCTGCATGACCTCCCGATGAGGATGACCATACGGGTTGTCGCGCCCCACCGGAATGGCGGCGAGCGACGGATTGGCCGCGCGAAGAAAGTGATCCTGACTGGACGTATTCGATCCATGGTGTCCAACCTGCAAGATATCGACATCGATCTCGCTCGCCATTGTCTCGACCAGGATGTTTTCCGCCTCGCGTTCAATGTCTCCGGTGAGAAGCATCGAAACGTCTCCGATGTCCACGCGGACGACCGTACTGTTCTCGTTGAGATTCGGCGCGCCGTCCGGATCACGGATCAATTCATCAACCGGCCAGAGAATCTCCAGCTCGACATGGTTCCCGAGTGTGTACGCGTCTCCCTGACGCGCCATCGACGCCTCAATGCCGTGCTCTTCAATTCGCTCCAGACTGTGCGCATAGGTTTGATTGGTCGTTTCGAGTACTGGATCGATGAACCGAGCCACTGGCATCGAATCCAGCAACTGCGGAAGCCCGCCGAGATGGTCCTGATGAGGATGGCTGAGAATCGCGTAGTCGATCTCAGACACCCCGTGCTCTTCCATGAACGGGATGATGACCTCGTGCGTGTTGGCGCCGGAGACGCCAAAATCGTAGACCATGCTGTGGCCGTCTTCGGTGACCAGTGCGGCGGAAAGCGCCTGACCGACGTCAAGAAGCGCAAATGTCGCCACCGGATCGCCGTCCGGTGACCCAGTAACAGCCGGCGAATCGCTGTCACGCTCGAGCAGGGCCAGCGCAAGCAGCAGCGCCGAAACCAGCAACGTCGCAAGAACGAAGAGGTTGAATCGCCGGGATCGGCGTAATCGTGACTGGAGTGGAGTGGCTTGTCTGCGACTGGAAGTCATCTGGCTCGCTCGTTCAGCGTGGTGATCACTCGTGCGGACTGGACTACTCGGCGCCGTTCCTGGTCTGGCGCCAGACATGGAAGATCCGTTGCATCGTCGTGAAATTGGTAACAATCGCCAGGATCCAGAGGGCGATCACTGGCTGATCGAAAATGAGCAATATGGCGAGCAGGATCACTCGTTCCGGGCGGGCGAATATCCCGACTTCGGCGTCAACGCCGGCGGCCTCTGCTCGTGCCCGCGAATAGCTCACCATCAGTGAGCCGACGATTGCCGCGACCAGCAGCGCGACGGCGGTGGTCCCGGCGTCTTGGTTCATGAGGTAGATCAGCAGGCCGAAGTAGACGATGGACTCGGAATACCGATCGAGAGTCGAATCGAAAAATCCTCCGAACTTGGTAACCTGTCCGGTTGATCTGGCGACCGCGCCGTCGAGCATATCGAAGGCTCCAGCTACCAGCGCCATGATCCCGCCCAGCACCAGATTCCCGCTGGCAATGATCGCCGCGACGACGATATTGAGCAGGAGCCCGATCAACGTGAACGCATTTGGAGACAGTCGCGTCCGGGCCAGGTAGAAGCCAAGCCGCTGGAGCTGGCCTCGAACCAGGTTACCGACCAGGGCGCTGAGCATCCGTTTCCCCGATCCTAGGGCCGGCGTGTGCCGCTAACGAGCGACTCAGATGTCGCCAGCGAAGGTCCGCGCGCGCTGGCTTCCTCGTAGCATTCTACGACGCGCTGCGCAACCGTGGGCCAGGCGCAGTGTCGTGCGCGTTCTCTGCCTGCGACACCGAGCCGATTCGCCAGCTCCGGATCTCGCAGCACAGAGAGGATAGCACTGCTGAGTGATGCCGGGTTGCACGGCTCAGTGAGGAGCCCCTCCTGATCATGCTGAATGACCGATCGATACCCGGCGATGTTGCTGGCGACAACTGGCTTTCCGGACGCCATCGCTTCCAGCAGGACGATTCCGAAACTCTCTCGCCCGGTAGATGGCGCGCAGAAGACGTCGCAACTGGTATAGATGGCCGGGAGCGCCTCATCCGGAACTTCACCGATAAACTGCACCCCGGCAATCCGGCGCTGCGAGATCTGCCTGCGAAATGAATCGGGATTACCGGGTCCGGCAACGAGCAGGCGAGCGCAGGGTATCTGATCCTGCACGCGCGCCATCGACTCAAGCAAATGCCGAAATCCCTTGCGCGGTTCATCAAAACGCCCGACGAAGAGAACAGTTGGGTCTCCAGTGCGGAGATCCGGATGAGGCGGCTGATTTGCGCCGAAGCGATCGAAATCGATACCGTTCGGGATGAGATGATAGTCACCGGGAAAGTAGTGGCTTATGAATTCGCTGGCGATTGGCGAAACAGCGATGCGGTAATGTAAGTGCTGGTCGAATCTGGCGAAGACTGGACGGCCGATCCGGTAGAGCAGGTTGAAACCGAGATAGGACGAGTTGGACGCGTGAAATGTGCCGACATTTGTCGTCTGCGAATTCGCGAGCACCGTCAGGTGGAGCGTCGATGTCAACGGATCGTTCAGGTGGATGATGTCGAACTTTTCCTCATCGAGAAACGCTCTTACATGCTTGCTGAGAAACGGCGATAACGCCAGCCGGGCGAGCGATCCGTTCGCCGGAATCGTATGGGCGCGTCCGATCTTGCAGACATGTCCATCGTCGTCGATGGCGCCGTCACAGGCGCCGGGAGAGAGAACGCGGGTCGTGTGCCCCATGCGCTGCAATTCCCGGTCGAGATTGGCCACGTGAGCGTTGACTCCACCAGGATGCGAAACGTCGAACGGGGTGGAGAGCAAGATCTTCATTAGTCGACTCCACTTTTACCTGTGACGAGCACGCTACGACCACTCTGGAAACTTGTTTTCGCCCGTTCGCTCGCGCCGCGTCGTCGCGCGCTCAGGATCGTCAATCAGGGATTCTAGCCGCGCCGGAGGGCTCCGTCGAATCACAGACTTCGACGCAACGCGTACAATGGTCGAAACGGTCCGATGAACATATGAGTCGCTATCCGAGTGGAACTGCAGGAGAATTACTTGCTATGAACTGGCCCGCCGCGTTATTCGCCGCGACAATCTGGATGCTCGCCGCCTCGGTGTGGCAGATCTACCGACCGATACCGTCGGACGCCAGTCATCGACACGCTGCCTATCGGGTATTTCAGGATCTTGCCCCAGCCGTTCTGCTCGGTCTGCTGATGGCCAGGGTTCTCTAACCGACGTAGAGATTTAGTTCACGATCCGGTCGTCGTCGCCCTTCTTCTCTTGCTCCTGCGCTTTTTCCGTAATCTGTTTCAGTTCCTCATCCTCGTTCTTATCCTTCTCCGGCTCGCCTTTGGGAGCGTGCTGGTCGGGAACAATGACGACATCGCTTCCGATACTGATAATGTCCTGAGCCGGAATGACCTTGTTTCGGCGTATGCGGTCGATGATGCTGCCGCCGGTGATTTCAAGTTCGGTGATGCGGCCCGACTTCGTGTCAATCTGCACGGTCGCCACGTTGCCGACGTACGTGCCGTCCTGGCTGACGACTCGAAGCGCAGTGAAGGCGCCGATATCTGGACGGTCCTGTAGCTCGCGCTCGTGCTTCAGTTCGCGGATCATCTCCTTGTCTCGGATCATGACCGCGTCTTTGCCGATACTTTCAACGTCGTCCATGGTGATGACGATCCCGCCAGCACGCCTGAAACCCGGCTTGATCAATTTGAACGCTATGACGTTTCGTTTCTCCAGATCGAACAGCGCATTGTCGACTACGCCGACCTTCTCGCCCTGCTCAATCGATACAACGGCGATTCCCTTGAGTGATTTGATGTCCATATCTGTTCCTGTCCGCCTCTCCCCTTACCATGTTCTCTTCACGCCTGGGGTGAACTCGCTGTCAGCGGTCACGCCCGGTTGTGATGATATCCGGTCAATCTCCTAATCATCCGCGAGATTCACGCCAACGGTCGCGGGCGAGCGCAGGAGCGACGATCGCGACAATGCCCGCTTCGAGGTTCTACCCGCGAAATCCTCCGTGGTATTCTTGTCGCGAAATCACGACACGGGAGTGGTCAGCATTCTGGCATTGCGTTGGCAGGTCTGTCTTGAGTAAAGGTCCATTCTACCGGCAAAGCCTGAAGCGACCGCGCGGTAAACGGCGGCAGCGGCGTTTCAATGGTCGTGGTCCGCGTCCGCATCGGCTGTTGCCCCGATTTCTCACTCGATCACTTCAAGCTGATACCGGCATTACCGGACTGGGTATCGCGGTGCGTGCGCTGGCCGCGTTCAGTCTGGCCATTGTGTTTATGGGGTTTGTGATTGCCGGTGGAGCCGCCGCCAGCGCGGTCTACGGCTGGACGCAGGTGACCGAGGACTTGCCGGATTATCGCGACGTCGAGGCGCTGCAGTTCGAAACCACCCAGATATATGATCGTAACGGTCGCCTTCTCCACGAAGTGTCCGACCCGTTGAAGGGTTGGCGTACCGCGATCTCCTACGATGAGGTCCTGGAGAAGGTGGACGAGAACCAGGATCGTGAAGGCGCTCCGCAACAGGCGTACATTTTCGATGCGATGGTGGCGGCCGAGGATTCGACATTCTGGACAAATCCGGGCGTCGATCCGCTTGCGATCTCCCGAAGCTTCATTATGAACCTGACCGGCGGCGCAACCTCCGGAGCTTCAACGATTACTCAGCAACTGGTTCGGGCGCTTTTTCCTGAAGCGATCGGTTTCGAGCGAAGCTACACCCGGAAAATGCGCGAAGCGGTCGTCGCCTGGCAGTTGAACCGGGAGCACGAAAAAGAGGACATCCTGGAGATGTATCTCAACAACGTGTACTTTGGGAATCGAGCCTACGGGATCGACGCTGCGTCGCAAGCGTATTTCAACAAGTACGCCTGGAACCTCTCGCTTGCCGAAGCGGCGATGCTCGCTGGATTGCCGCAGGCTCCCAGCATCTACGACCCGACCCAGAATTTCGAGATCGCCAAGATCCGCCAGCGTTACGTGCTCGATCGTATGGCGCAGCTGGACATGATCACCCAGCGAGAAGCTGACGAGGCCTACGAAGTACCGTTGAATCCGCAGCGGCGTGAGGGACGCCACGATCTGGCTCCGCACTTCGTCAACTACGTTCGCTACGTTCTAGAGCAGCGATACGGCGCTGAAGCGCTATTCCGGGGCGGACTCGAAGTTCACACAACGCTGGATTACGAGCTACAGCTTGAAGCCGAGCGCATCGTTCGCGAAGGCGTCGCCGAGCTCGAACCGTGGGACGTCGACAATGGGGCGATGATCGCGATGTTGCCGTGGAGCGGCGAGATCCTGACGATGGTGGGGAGCGCGGATTACTACCGCGAGTCGATTGA
>SKTL01000217.1 GCA_007122555.1 Thermomicrobiaceae bacterium
CCATGGTGTTCCAGCCGGCTATGCATGAAGTCCGATATTTGCTGCTCGGAAGCGCCCGGTCGCAGCCATTCTGCAGTCTCCGTCCAGATCCGCTCTGTCGTAGCAATGGCCTCGCGAATGCGCTGGATCTCGTCCGCAGACTTTCGCGCTCGAAGTCGCGAGGCAACCGGCTCTGCTGAACAGATGCGATCCCAGAACGGGGTCGCGCCCAGGAACCGCTCCAGTTCCAGATACATGCCGTGGGTCAGCCCATCCGCCATCGAGTTATCCGTTGAATAGCTCAGTCCAATCGTGAGGGGGTTGCGATACTCGATCGCTGCCCGTAATGGCGGACCGAGGCTCTCCACGTACCCGTCAACGTCGCTCCAGGCGCCGGTTTGCAGAACGTTGTCAACGTCGCCCGTTCCGACGATCGCCTTGTGATTTCCGTCTCGGGAGATCAGAAACGCCGACTCCCAGGTGACGCTCGTCCCCACGACCAGCGGCATACTCGGGTCGCCCAGCACATCGCTCTCCCGCGCAATAATCAACCAGGCGTCGATCCCGACTTCGTCAAGTATTCTGGTTGCCTGCGCCAGTTTCTCCCGAACCAGCGATGACTCGCTCATTGATTCCCCTTTTCCGGTTGGAATTTGGAACAGCGATATGCTGGGAGAGTATCGATCATCGACGACAGCATTCGCAACCGCGCTGGTCGCCGAATCTCCCGGAGCGACTCTCATCAGAATAGTGGCATTTCTCGCAGAACGATCTGACTGTTACCGTGACGCTTGACGTTTCCATGCCGCACCCATACGATTGCCGCAGAAACTGGAACAGAATGCTAAAGGCGGGGATGTCCGCACGTGATGGATTCGAGTAGTGTGCTCATTGTTGGCGGTGGGATAACAGGGTGCGCCGCCGCGTGGGAACTCGCCCGATCGGGCGCGACGGTGCGGGTGCTGGAGAAACGTGATCTGGCGTCCATGGGATCCGGACGGACGCTTGCCGGCGTGCGACAGTCGGGTCGGCATCCCGCTGAGATGCCGCTGGCGATGGCGGCCGTTAGACGCTGGGAAACGCTTCACGACGAGCTCGACGCGGACCTCGAGTACCGGCAGGACGGCAACCTTCGTCTCGCCGAGGACGCGGCCGACGCAGCGTTCATCCAGAAAATGGCCGAGACTCAGCGATCACTTGGCCTCGACATTCGCTATCTCGATGGCAACGACGAAGTCCGCGGCGTTGCGCCGGCGCTCAGCGAAACGATTAGTGGCGCCGCATTCACGCCGAGCGATGGTCACGCCAATCCGATCGCAACAGTCCGTGCATACGCAACCGCCGCCGAACGGGCCGGGGCGCGCTTCGAGTCCGGTCTAACCGTAACCGCGCTCGCGCGCGATGGCGATTGCGTTACCGGCGTCGAGACCGACCGGGGAACGTACCAGGCTGAGCAGGTCGTTGTCGCAGCAGGAGTTGAAACGCCTAACATTCTCAAGTCGGCTGGTCTGGAATTTGCGATCTCCCTCGCAATGGTTCCAGTTGTACAGACGGTCCCGATCAATCCGCTGTTTAAGCAGGTTCTGGGAACCGCAAAAGCCCACTTTGCAGCGCGGCAGGAAGTCGATGGGCGCGTGCGGTTCTCCAGCGGCGGACATCCGATAGTTGTGTCAACCGAGGGATTGACTCGAGACGACATGCAGCCGGGCTGCGGACGGACTGCGGAAACGCTCGCGAGAGCCGTCTCGATCATTCCCGCGCTCGCGGAGGCGCCGATCAGTCAGATCTGGGGAGGACTTGTCGATCTCACCCCAGACGGCATTCCGGTGATTGATCGAGTAACCGAACTCGAGGGGCTGACGGTCGCGGCGGGATTCTGCGGTCACGGGTTCTGTCTCGGCCCAGTTTCCGGAGAGATCATCCGCGATCTGGTACTCGGACGAACGAGCAGGTTTGACCTGGAACCGTTTCGGTGGAATCGATCGGTTGCACACGAAAATGCTGATAGTCCAGAATTGCTTGGATAGCGGTCAACAGACGTATTTCGCGGGCAGCGCGTGCAAGGAAGGAGGGTTCCGACGCTCGTTCGACGTTTTCCGAATCAGGAACGTATCGACGAATGCAGCAGGAGGAGAGTGGAATGAGTACTGAGAAATTCAACGATCTCGCCCTGAGCCTTTCATCCCGCCGCGAATTTCTGAAGCGGGCTATGGTGGTTGGACTGGCGATTCCCGCCGGAGGCGCACTACTCGCCGCGTGCGAAACCGACGACGACGATGACGATGTCGCCGTAGAACCGGATGACGATGACGACGACGAAGTCGATGTCGACGACACTGATGACGACGTCGACGACGAAGAAGAGCCGGACGACGATGACGAGATGCCCGAGCCAGACGACGACGAAGTCGAGGATGTCGAAGGCGTCATTCTCCAGTTGGGAATGAACGCCGCGGACGTCGGAACGCTTGACCCGCATTTCGCGGCGACCACGAATGACCGTACAGTGGTCGACATGGTCTTCAACGGCCTGGTGCGCTACAAGCCTGGCGATAGCAACGAAATCGAGCCCGACCTCGCCGTAGAGGTCCCGGAGCCGGAAGAGAACGAAGACGGGCACCAGGTCTGGCGCTTCGAAATCCGCCAGGGCGTCATGACCCACCCGCATCCAGACGTTGACTCCTATGAAATCACTGCCGACGACATCATCTTCTCGCTGGAACAGTCAGCCGATCCCGACCGATCGGCCTACGCCGGTGAGTTGAGCGGCATGACCTTCGAGAGGGTTGACGACTACACCGTCGACGTCATCGTTGAACAGCCGATTTCCCCGGCATTGTTCCTGCCTAAGGTCGCAGACTATGCCGGTGGTTTCGTTGTACCGATGCAGGCGGTCGAGGCGATCGGTGACGATGCGTTCCAAACCAATCCGGTTGGGACCGGTCCGTTCCGGTTCGAGAGCTATACCCCGCAAGACCGTGTTCGACTCCTGGCGCACGAGGATTATTTCCGCGGCGAGCCCGAACTGGCAGGTGTCGACTGCCGATACGTTCCGGACGATTCCAGTCGCGAGCTGGCGCTGCAAACCGGAGAGTTGCACGTCATCGGCGGCACGACGGACGCGATCTGGGTTGACCGCGTGGACCAGTTGGACGACATCACGGTCGACGTCTTCGGAGTCGGTGAGGTCGCATTCCTGACCTTCAATGTGGAGGCCGAACCATTCGACGACATCCGGGTGCGACAGGCAATCGCCTACGCAATCGACCGGGACGAACACCTCGCGCTCTTCGGCGAGCCGGCTGCGCAGAACGTCTACTCGTTGGTTCCGGAGCCGCTGCTGCCAGGGGGTCTGACCGAAGAAGAGGCCCGCGAGATGGATCTGACCTTCGACCATGATCCGGACCGCGCCCGGGAGCTGCTCGCCGAAGCCGGGTACGAAGACGGGTTCGAGCTCGAACTGGTATCGTCGGAGATGGAAGCCTACCTGCGGAACTACGAGTCAATGCAGGCGACACTGGCTGACATCGGGATCGATCTGTCATTGCAGGTGGTGGACCACTCCACCATGCACGAGCAAATCCGGCAGGAAGTCAACCCGCTGGTGATCTATATCGCCTGGCGTCCGAACGCCGATGTCTATCTCACTCGGTTCGCCCACTCGAGCACGCGCGTCGTCATTGGAGACGCTCCGGATACCAACTTCACCCGGTACACCGAGCTCGATGACCTGATCGAGGAAGCCCGGGTCGAGGTCGACCCAGACCGGCAGGAAGAGATCTGGAAGGAAGCCAACGCGCAGCTCCTGGAAGATATGGTAATCTACCCGCTGCACTTCCTGAATCAGGTCTACGCGCGCCGGGACAACGTCGACTACGGACACGAGCTCGTGTCGGTGATGGCGCTCTATCCGCAGATCACCGAGAACACCACGATCTCCTGATCACGGTCGAAACCGAGCGAACTACGGCGGGGGCCAGTCCTGGGCTCCCCGCCGGTGTCGGTCTGCAACACTTGACGCCGAACAGCTGGATTCGTCACCTATCTGTGGGACGTAACGAATGCTGAAATACTCACTGAGGCGAATACTGGTCTCGATTCCCACGCTACTGGCCGTGTTCACGATCATCTTCATCGTGGTGCGCGTCGCGCCGGGAGATCCCGCCTACGCGGCGCTGGGCGACTACGCATCGGAAGATGCCGTAGAACGGCTGCGCGAACGCATGGGGCTCGACCGCCCACTGTACGTACAGTATTTTCAGTTCCTGTTCGGGCTCTTGCAAGGTGACCTTGGACACTCGCTGATAACGCAGCAGCCGATCTCACAACAGGTCGCCGTCGTTCTGCCATACACGCTGCAACTGACGTTCGCGGGGATCATTCTCGGGATTATCCTCGGCGTCCCGTTGGGCGTGTTAACCGCAGTGCGTCGCAACACGTGGTTCGACTACTTCGGACGGGTCTTTTCCCTGACCGGTCTATCGTTCCCGATATTCTTCCTGGCTATCCTGATGATCTACTTCTTCTCAGTACAGCTCGGCATGTTCCCAGCCCTCGGAGCCGCGCCGTTTAGCGAACCGATATCCAACCTGCATCATCTTGTGTTGCCGGCAATCAGTCTCGGCGTGATCATGTTCGCCTATGTCACCCGTATGACTCGCTCGGCGATTCTGAATGTTCTCAGCGACGATTACATCCGGACAGCCCGTGCAAAAGGTTTGACCGAACGAAAGGTCCTCTATGGGCACGCTCTCCGGAGCGCTCTGGTGCCGATCGTGTCGCTCGTCGGCATCTTCACGATCAGTCTCCTTGGCGGCTCGGTGCTCGTCGAAGAAGTCTTCGCACGTCCCGGACTGGGCAGGTACATGATCGGCGCAATGAAGCAGAACGACTACACGGCGCTGCAGTCAATCATGGTGATTTACGCGATTATCATCGTCATCATCAATCTGATCACTGACCTGGTGTATGGACTGGTTGATCCTCGAATAAGGTATAGTTAATGGCAGAATCAAACGCCGATTCGAAGGAGCTTCTGCAGCCGTCTCGACAGATCCTGACGGCTCGCCAGCGAGCCTGGCGCTCGTTCTCAAGTAACAGGACTGCTGTCGTCGGGCTGGCGTTGATCGCGGTGCTGGTCTTGATCGCCATAGCCGCGCCGTTGCTCTCGCCGCACGATCCCCTGGCGCAAAGCGCAGTGAATCGACTGGAAACACCGAGTTCGGATCACTGGTTCGGCCGTGACCACTATGGGCGCGACATAATGTCGCGGGTGATGTACGGAGCGCGGATTGCGCTGATCGTCGGTATCGCTTCGGTTGCCTTCGGCGGTGCGCTCGGAACGATCATGGGCGTGGTCGCCGGCTTCAAAGGCGGCAGGACCGAAACGGTGCTGATGCGCGTCACCGATGTCCTGCTCGCCTTCCCGGACCTGATCACCGGACTGCTTATTCTGGCAGTTCTGGGCGCCGGGATGTGGAAAATGATATTCGCGATCGGCATAACGATTGCGCCCAGATTCGCCAGAATTGCATATGGCGCGACGCTCTCAATCAAAGAGATGGACTACATCCAGGCCGCGAGAGCAGTCGGGGTGAAAGATCTCCGGATGCTCACATTCCATGTCTTGCCGAACATGCTCGGCGATATCGTGGTTCTGGGAAGCCTCTGGATGGCCTCGGCGATCCGGCTGGAGGCGAGCCTCAGTTTCATCGGACTGGGCGTCTCTCCACCGACGGCGACCTGGGGACAGATGATCCGCGACGGTACGCATCAGCTCGCAGTTCAGCCCTGGTTCGCGTTCGCTCCCGGCATTGCGCTGTTGATCGCCGTGTTCGCATTCAACCTCGCCGGAGACGGACTGCGCGACGCGATGGACCCGAGAGCGCAATCCTGACCTCGCGTTCCCCGGGCTCTCTTGCGCCCGGAGACGCCCTCGTCTTGCCCGTCTTACCTACAATGGAACCTTGCGGCAATTGACGACGTCATGACTACCAGAACAAGTTACCTCGAGCATTGAAAGCGAGGCAGGCATGCGGCACATCGCGTTCACTCTAGCAATGGTATTCGTACTCGCCATTGCCGGCTGTGCGGAGTCGACCGATGACGATCCAGCGGACGCGATAGAAACACCGACCGGTGAGACACCAACGGTAGTCGCGGACGATCCAACCCCGACCCCGGACGATCCTCTGGAGCAACCACCGGTGGATGTCGATTACTCTGGCGCAGCCGAATCCACAACCGCCCTCGGGTTCGATCTTTTCACCGGGCTGGCCGGATATGATCCTGATGAGAACGTGATCACCAGCCCCTACAGCGCGGCCATCGTGCTCACTATGCTGCTTGCCGGAGCCGATGGAGAGACCCGGGAGGCGATCGCGGACGTTCTCCATCTCGATGACGCCTTTGATGCACAATTCACCACGCAGCACCAGGTGCTTGCGGCCGAGCTAATCGATGCCGATCCCGACGTGGAATTCGCCGTCGCCAACTCGCTCTGGGCAAACGAGGGAACGCCCTTCGAGGACGACTACATTTCGGAGATGAGGGGGCGGCTCAACGCGACCATTGAGGAAATCGATCTGGGCAGCGAGCAAGCCGTCGACCGAATTGACGAGTGGGTCTCAGTCAACACAAACGAGCTGATCGAAGAGATTGCCGAAGATCTCGGTGTTCCCGATCCCAACCTGGTCCTCATCCTGCTCAATGCGATCTATTTCCTCGGAGACTGGACCGATCCGTTCGATCCGGACAACACGTCTGTGGGTGCGTTTACGACCTCAACCGGCGCCGAGGTCGAGGTCCCGCTGATGAGCAGGGACGATACTCATCTCCATACTCAAGGCG
>SKTL01000175.1 GCA_007122555.1 Thermomicrobiaceae bacterium
CGTGATGCTCGCCCCGGGATCCGCATTCGGACACGAGCACCACCTGCGCATTGGATTCGGGGCGAATCCGGAGAAGTTCCGCAAGGGGCTGGATGTCGCCGGACAATACATTGAGCGAGTCGCCAGTGAACGAGGAACTCGCTAGTTCAAACGAAAACGGGCGGATTGTTCTGACCGCCCGCTTGAATCGTCGCGATGTTGTTGCTGCCTAGTAGCGGACCGTTGCGCCGGCTTCAGCGGTGTCGATTTCCGCCAGCTCCGATGGCGTCCAGCCAGACTCTTTGATGCTGTTGGTCAGACCCTCCAGCATGAACTTCATCTCGCTGGCCATTGCGCAGTACTGGAATCCCTCGGCGATTCGCTGCTTCATCCCATCCGGTCCGGACGTGTGAATGCCCGGTGCCTTGCCGTGCTTCTTCGTCACTTCTCGAATGGTCTTGATTGCATCGACAAGTTCCGGAATGTCGCTTTCCAGCGAAACCCCGAGCCCGAGCCCCATCGATGCCGCCAGGTCGTTTGGCCCGATGAAGCAGGCGTCGAATCCGGGCACGCTCATGATTTCTTCGATGTTGTTTACGCCATCAATATGCTCGATCTGGAGCACCAGCAGAATGTTGTCGTTGGCGTTTTCGTAGTAGGTCTTTCCGCCGGTGTTGAAGCTCAGCGCGTGACGCCCGCCGCCAACACTGCGATTGCCCATCGGGTAGTATCGGGCTGCCTGGACAGCCTGTTCGGCTTCTTCCTTCGAGTTCACCATCGGAACAACGATGCCCCATGCGCCGGCATCCAGTACACGTTTGAACGTTTCCGGAGTGTTCCATGGGATTCGGACCATGGGCGCCGTTCCTCCGGCTCCAATTGCCGCAAACATTTGCGAGAGGGTGCGGATGTCGACCGGGTTGTGCTCGGCGTCAACCGTCAGCCAGTCGAACGGGAGCCGGCCGAGAAACTCGGCTGCTTCCGGGCTTGGGATCGATAGCCAGGTTCCGATGGATGGTTCGCCTGCTGCCAGGCGACGCTTGGCGTGGTTCGCGCGCATCGTTCTGTCCTCTCCATTGAGCACGGTATGTTTCGCGTCCGGTCATTATATGACGGATTCTGCAATCGCGGGGTCATTTCACCTGATCAGGAATCGAAAACCAGGTAATTGACGTACGCGAATACTTCTCGAACGACATAGTGTTGCTCCGCCGGGCTGCCCGGTCGGATCGGACTCGTGGTGGTCGGCGAGCCGAGCGGATTCAGTCCGAGGTTGCCGGCAATCTGCTTGACCCGGAACATATGGAAGGGATCGCTTACCAGGATCACCGAATGTAACTGGCGCGCACGCAGTTGCTCCGCGGCCGCTTCCAGGCTCTCGCGCGAGTTCATCCCGACTGGCGCCGAGAGGAGACGGTCTTCCGGCACATTGAGACTGCGAAGGTAGTTGTACCCGACCTCCGCTTCGGAATAGATATCACCAGGCGCGACGCCCCCAGTCAGGACGATCAGATCGGCAAATCCCTGTTCGTACAATGAATGGGCATGATCCAGCCTCGCGCGAAACGTCGTAGACGGGCGTCCATCCCACTGAGCAGTGCCAAGGACGACGATAGCGTCTGCCGGAGCAGCTTCATCCTGGCGCGCCTGGTTGACGATCGCGAGACCGATCAATCCGAGCGAGAGAATCACGAAGACGACTGCGACGACAGCCAGCAGCACCGCCCCGCGAACCACCCGGGCGACCGGATCGGACCGGTTTGATCTGGTGCGCTCGGTATGCAGCGAGCGTCGTGGATAGTCCTGGCGTCGGCGTCTCTGCTGGGAAGGAATTGTTCCAGGCCTGTCAGCTAATGACGGGGTATCGCGTTACTGGCATACTCGTTCTATGAACGAAACATCCAGCCATACGGGAAGGATAACCGAGATTCGGGATCAAGTGCGAGATCCCGAGCGGGTCAGTTTGTTCATTGACGGTGAATTCCGGATGGGATTGCCGCGGATTGCCGTTGCCGAACATGGACTTCGGGTCGGCCAACTACTCACAGATCAGGATCTCCGCGACCTGGAAGCCGTCGATGAGATCAGTCGCGCGAAGGACCATGCGGTCCGGTTGCTCTCTTTTCGGCCGCGTTCACGCCAGGAGCTTCTGTCGCGTCTGAAGCGCAAGGGTTTTAGCGAGCAGTCCACAGAGGCGGCGATCGAACGAATGATCGAGCTGGGCTACGTCAATGACGAGGAGTTCGCTGCCTACTGGGTGGAGAACCGGCAATCCCACCGCCCGAGAGGGCGCCGGCTGATGGCGAGCGAGCTGCGGTCCAAAGGCGTCCCTCCGGAAATTGTCGACCAGGCGCTTGATGAAGCCGAGATCGACGAGTACGGCGCCGCACTGGAGCTCGCCTGGAAACGAACAGAGCGCCTGCATGGACTGGAACGGGATGTCTGGCGACGACGCATGGCCGGGTTCTTGCAGCGCCGGGGTTACGGATGGGATGTCGTTCGGCGGGTGATGGAAGAAATCGAGCAATCCAGCAGTGAAGAGGCGTAGCGCACCAACCAGAGCTGGCGATGCCAAGTTGGAGTGAGCCCGGACGGTTGCTATACTCTCATAGGCCGCTGGAATACCTTTCCTTTTGAATGTGCCCACGAACAAATTGCTCGAGAGAATGTTGGATGGCGTAAATGGCTGAAATCATCTGGTACGGTCATGCCTGTTTTGAAGTCCGTGGCCGGAATGTCACAGTGCTGATGGATCCGGTACCGCGGTCTTCCGGGTATGACATGGGTAAGCCGTCAGCCGACATTGTGACCGTCAGCCATGATCATAAGGGACACACTGCTCTGGAAAACGTGCAGGAAGGCTACCGACTGATCAACGGTCCTGGAGAGTACGAAATCCAGGAAGTCTACATTAACGGGATCCAGACCTATCACGACACAGAACGCGGCAAGAAACTCGGCAGGAACACGGTCTACGTGGTCGAAATCGAAGAGTTGGTGGTCTGTCATCTGGGCGATATCGGCCATGTTCTGACTGACCAGCAGGCCGAATTGATCAGTTCCGTTGACGTGTTACTCGTTCCGGCTGGCGGGGGACCGACAATCACGCCGGCGCAAGCGGCCGAAGTTATCGCGCAGATCGAACCCGGGATTGTCATCCCGATGCAGTTTCAGACTGAGCAGGGCGACGCTGATCGGGATCCGGTGGACGGATTTCTACGCGAGATGGCGGCCGCCGAACACGAGACGCTCGAACGCCTGCGGGTTCGAAAATCGGATATCGGAGAATCAGCGAAAGTTGTTGTTCTGGAGCCGGCCTGATGGATCAGGGCCGGCTCCTTTACGTTACCGGACCGGTCGGTACGGGTACCAGGGACCGCTTGACTCGTTGCGACGGAGAACGTGCCGTCCAGGCATGTCGGAGGTAGGGAGCGCATGCCGAAATACATTTTTGTGACTGGTGGGGTGGCGTCGTCCGTTGGGAAGGGAATCACCACCGCCTCGATCGGCCGGCTGATCAAGAGCCGCGGTCTGAGTGTCTCGATCATGAAGCTGGATCCGTACATCAACGTCGATCCAGGGACGATGTCGCCGTATCAGCACGGTGAAGTCTTCGTTACCGACGATGGTGCGGAGACCGACCTTGATCTCGGGCACTACGAACGTTTTACCGAGGAGAATCTGAGTCGGGCGTCGAACGTGACCACCGGACAGGTCTATCAGTCGGTCATCGCCAAAGAGCGGCGTGGAGATTTCCTCGGCGGCACAGTGCAGGTGATTCCGCACATTACGAATGAGATCAAAGACCGCATTCGGCTGGTGGCGAATCAGCACCGGACTGATGTCGTGGTGGTCGAGGTCGGCGGTACCGTCGGAGACATTGAGAGTCAGCCGTTCCTGGAAGCGATCCGGCAGATGCGTAAGGAAGAGGGACGAAGAAACGTTCTCTACCTTCATGTGACGCTACTGCCGCAGCTGTCCAGCACCGGTGAAATGAAGACCAAGCCGACGCAACACTCGGTGAAGGAGCTCCGGGCAATCGGTATCCAGCCGGACGTCCTGGTGTGCCGGGCCGATTCCGAAGTTCCGGATGACGTGCGCGCGAAGATCTCTTTGTTTGGCGACGTTGATGAGGACGCGGTCATCCCGATGCCGACCGCCAGCTCGATTTACGAGGTTCCGCTGATGCTTGAGGAGGCGGGACTCGGTCGCTATCTGAGCGAGCACTTTGGATGGATGGATATCGCTCCGGAGCTCCGCGGCTGGTGCGCGCTCGTCGAACGCATTCGGCAGCCACGGCAGCCGGTGCGGATTGCACTGGTTGGCAAGTATGTTGAACTCCACGACGCGTACATGAGCGTCATGGAGTCGCTGGAACACGCGGCGCTGTCGCACGATCTGACGGCGGAGATTGTCTGGGTCAATTCCGAGCGTGATGATTTCGACGTCATGCTGGAAGAACTGCATGATGTGTCCGGGATCGTCGTTCCCGGCGGATTTGGCGCTCGGGGAATCGAGGGTAAGGTTGTCGCCGCCCAGTACGCGCGCGTGAGAAAAATCCCGTATCTGGGGCTCTGCTACGGTCTGCATATGGCGGTCATCGAGTTCGCTCGAAGTGTGCTGGGGCTGACCGACGCAAACAGCACTGAGATTGATCCAGATACGCCGCATCCGGTCATCGACATCATGCCGGATCAGCGCGATGTCGACATGGGCGGAACGATGCGGCTGGGACTGTATCCGTGTGAGCTTGTGCCCGGCACCAGGGCAGCGAAGGCGTACGGGACAGGCTCGGTCGACGAGCGACACCGCCACCGGTTTGAGGTCAGTAACGCCTATCGGGAACAGATGGCGAATGCCGGTCTGATTGTCAGCGGTCAGTCGCCGGACGGCCGTCTGGCCGAGATAATGGAACTGCGTGACCATCCGTTCTTCGTTGGTGTACAGTTCCATCCAGAGTTTAAATCGCGACCGACACGGCCACATCCGTTGTTCGCCGAATTCGTTGCGGCGGCGCGGAAAGTGTTGCACGAAGGCGATCAGCAAGCGTTGCCGCTGGGCGAAGCCCTGGCGGTGCAGTCTGCGCGCGCGTGACGCGATTGTGGCCGAAAAGGCATTGTGATAGGATTCGCAATCGGTGCGGGATCAGGATGAGAACCCGCTCTTTGACAGGCAGCAACTAAAGGCCGTGGGCCTTGCAGCGGGATTGGGTTGCTCGGTAGTTGCCAGTCTCATCATGTGCGTCCTGGGGGGGATTCTCCTCGATCGCTGGCTTGAAACGACACCACTCTTCACCCTTGCCGGCGTTTTGTTAGGGATCTTCGCCGCGGGCAGCCAGCTTTACCGGCTTGCTCGAACAGGACGCTGAAAAGTGCGTTTGCATGTTTGCGCGCAACATGGTGAAATCAGGCGGTTGCCGACGATTAACGGCAAGGAGCTTCGATGGACTTACACGTTGAAGTCGCGCCAGAGGTGCTTGGAAGGGTGCCGTTTCCTGGCACCAATTTCGAGCTACTCATCACGAACTCCTTCTTCACAATGTTGCTGGTTATGGGCGGCTTGCTCATCGTCGGCACTTTGATCGCTCGTCGCTCAACTCTCATTCCAGGTCACGTTCAAGCCGTTTTCGAATTGCTTGCGGAGTTCATGCTCAACCTCGTTGAGAGCGCCGCAGGCAAGACATTCGCCCGCCGGATTTTTCCGCTCGTGGGTGGTGTCTTTATTTTTATCCTCTTCGCCAACTTCTCCGGTCTGTTGCCAGGTATGGAGACAATCCACTGGGATGTCGACGGATATGACATTCCGGTTCTTCGGCCGCCCAGCGCAGACCTGAATATGACGATTGCAATGGCGCTGGTGACATTTATGGCCGTGCAGTTCTTCGGGATTTCGGCGCACGGTTTCATCGGACGTATCAAGCATATGGCGGATCCGCCATTCCTGTTTCCAATTGAAGTCATCAGTGAGTTTTCCCGAATCATCTCGCTGTCGTTCCGTTTGTTTGGGAACGTCTTTGCGGGAGAGGTGCTGCTCGGTGTGATGTACACCATCGCCAGCATTATCAAGATCAGCGTCGTGGGCCTGCTGATCCCGGTTGTCTTCCTCTATCTTGAGGTGCTGTTCGGGGCGATCCAGGCGCTGGTGTTCGCGTTGTTGACGTTGATCTATATCGTGCTTGCCTCGGCGCACCACGACGAGGGGCATGAGGAACCGGCTGCAGAGCAGGAAGTCGCCAGTCAGGCGTCGAGCTCGGAATCGGTTCCGCACGGTTCAGTCAGCGGCGACTAATCTAAATTTTGTGGACGATCGCCCGGCGATCGGGCATTGGGATCGTGTCAGTAGTGGTTCGTCGGTATGCCGAGAGCGTGCCGATGGAGGGAGGAAGTCTAAGTGTTCGGTGGAGTAGAAGATCCGGCTGTTGTTGTTCCGTTCGCCGCCGCCCTTGCGATCGGACTCGGCTCGATCGGGCCAGGTCTTGGTATCGGTATGGCTGTACGTGCTGCGATGGAAGCTATCGGACGCAACCCCGAGGCTGAAGGCGCAATTCGTCTCACCATGATTATCGGTGCGGCGCTTGCCGAGGCCATCGCCATTTACGCGTTCGTTGTCGCCATCATCATTGCGTTCGCCATCTAGAACGGGCCACGACGGTCGGCGCCTTCGCATACGTCTGAGGGCGCCGCTTGGAACGTGGTGCGCTGAGTTCTCGGACTGAACGCATCACAGGAACCGCTGGGTACGAGCAGTTCGGTGGCCGGACTAGTCGATGATGAGGATTCGCTAATGGAAGCGCTCGGTATAAATCTTGAAAATCTCCTGATTCAGCTCTTCGCGTTTGTTGTTTTCATTGCGATCTTCTGGAAGTTCGCACTGGGGCCGATCACGAGGATGCTTGATGAGCGACAGGAGCGCATCCGGGACAGCATGGAAGCTGCTGAGCGGATGGAGCAGGAGCTCGCCGCGACACAGGCCAGGAACGAAGAAATCCTGGCTGAGGGGCGGCGGGAAGCGCAGGAAGTTTTGAGCACCGCTCGCGAGAACAGCGAGCAGATCCTGAATCGGGCTCGCGAACAGTCTCAGCAACAGGCTGATCAGATGATCGAAAAGGCTCGATTGACGATCGAATCCGAGCGTCAACAGGCCTGGAGCGAGCTTCGTGAAGAAGTTGCCGAGCTGGCTATTTCCGCTGCGACGAAGATCGTGCGGCAGGAGCTGGACCGGGAGAAGCACGCCGAGCTCATTCGTGAGACGCTGGCCGAAGCTGATGGACAGCAGCCGCAGGACTAGTTCTGGTTATCTGATCAGAGGTAGCGGACTGATAGGGTCACGCGCAGCAAGAGGGGGAGCACGAAATGGCAGTCGCTGGTGCGGCAAAGCGCTATGGACAGGCTGCGTTCGACGTTGCCAGAGAACATGATCTGGTGGATCAGTGGGAAACGGATTTCTCAATGATCTCCGAGATCCTTCGGGATCCCGGGACGATGGAGTACTTCCTGAGCCCGGCGGTTCCGCGGAGTTCCAAGGTCGATGCGCTCACCCGGATGCTGCCGGACGAGAACCAGTTGCTGCTCCGAAACCTTCTGTTGCTGTTGCTCGAACGGCGCAGGTTTCATCAGATACACGATGTCGCCGCGGTCTTCCTGGAACTCGTTCTGGAACAGCGTGGTATTGTCGTGGCGCGGGTGGCCACTGCAATCGAGCTGACTGAGGATGAGATGTCTCTGGTCAAGGATCGGCTGAGCGAGATTCTTGGCAAACAGATCGAGATCTTGCCGCAGGTCGATCCGGAAATGATTGGCGGAATCATTGCCCAGATCGGTGACGATCTGTTTGATGGAAGTGTCCGCACCCAACTCGCATTGCTCAGGCGTCGTCTGGCGAGCTAGACCGCCCGAGCATCTGCGTAGACTGATTAAGATGACTACAAGGCGCATGATCCCGAAGGGGCGAGTGGCCAATTTCGAGATTCTGGAGGAGTCATGGTCGCACGATCGACTGAGATACGCGACATTCTGAAGCAACAGATTGAGTCGTTCGGCACTGAGCTTTCGGTGACGAACGTTGGCTATGTCGTGGAGGTCGGTGACGGTATCGCCCAGGTCCACGGGCTTCGGGATGTCATGGCCAATGAGCTGGTCGAGTTCTCCACAGGCGTCATGGGAATGGCGTTCAACCTCGAGGAAGACTCGGTTGGCGTCATCATCATGGGTGAGTACACCGACATTGAAGAAGGCGATGAGGTCAAGGCGACCGGACGGATTATTCAGGTTCCGGTAGGCCAGGCGATGGTTGGCCGGGTTGTCAACGCGCTGGGAGAACCGCTTGACGGCAAGGGACCGATTGAGACCGAGACGTTCCGTCCGGTTGAGCGCATTGCTCCTGGCGTGATTAGCCGCCAGGACGTCGACACCGCGCTCCAGACCGGTGTCAAGGCGATCGACTCGATCATTCCGATCGGGCGAGGTCAGCGTGAGCTGATCATCGGCGACCGCCAGACCGGTAAGAGCGCAATTGCAATCGATACGATCATCAACCAGAAAGATGATGACGTCATCTCAATCTACGTTGCGATCGGCCAGAAGCGGGCTCAGGTCGCCCAGACGGTGGCGACGCTCGAGCGCTACGGCGCAATGGATAGCACCATCGTCGTTGTTGCATCCGCCGCTGACCCGGCGCCGATGCAGTTTATTGCTCCATACGCCGGGTGCGCGATGGGCGAGGAGTTCATGGAGAATGGCGGCCATGCGCTGGTCGTGTATGACGACCTCTCCAAGCATGCCTGGGCCTACCGGCAGGTTTCGCTGCTCATGCGGCGCCCCCCAGGACGTGAAGCCTATCCGGGCGACGTTTTCTATCTGCATTCTCGCCTGCTGGAGCGCGCCGCGCGATTGCGTGACGACCTTGGCGGCGGCAGTCTTACGGCGCTGCCGATTATTGAGACCCAGGGTAATGACGTTTCGGCATACATTCCGACGAACGTTATCTCGATTACCGACGGGCAGATCTTCCTTGAGACCGACCTCTTCTACGCCGGTGTTCGACCGGCAGTGAACGCTGGTCTCTCGGTGTCCCGTGTAGGCGGCGACGCGCAGATTCGGGCTATGCGGCAGGTAGCCGGCAAGATGAAGCTCGAGCTGGCGCAATACCGCGAGCTCGCCGCGTTCGCTCAGTTCGCATCCGATCTTGATCCGGCGACGCGCCGGCAGATCGATCGTGGTGCGCGTTTGACCGAAGTGCTCAAGCAGGGACAGTACAGGCCGATGCCGGTTGCCGAACAGGTGTCCTCCATCTGGCTCGCAACGAACGGCTACATGGACGATGTGCCGGTCGAGCGTATCGGGGAGTGCGAGGAGTCGTTCCTGGAGCACATGCGCACGTCATACTCCGGTCTCCTGGATGACATCGTCAGCCGGGGCCGTATCGAAGACGATATGACGGAAACGTTCCAGAAAGCGGCGGACGAGTTCAAGAAGAACATCTGGTCGTAGCGAGTCATGCTGGTGAGTTTGCAGATTATCAGGGAGGGCGAGAGCTTTGCCGACACCCCGTGAAATCAAGAGACGGATCCAGAGTATCCGCAATACCTCCCAGATCACCCGCGCGATGGAAATGGTCGCCGCGTCAAAGATGCGGCGAGCCCAGCAGGCCGTGACCGCTTCACGACCGTATTCCGATCGACTGCGCTTGATGATCGGTGATCTGGCGGCGATGGCTGCGGCGGATGAGGAACAACATGTTTTTCCGCTGCTCGAGCGGCGAGAGATCAATCGTTCGCAGCTGATGATCGTCACTGCTGACCGGGGTCTTGCCGGAGCCTTCAACTCGAATGTGATCCGGCGGGCCACGCAGTTCATGCGCGAGCGCGAAGAAGGATATGAGAACATTGATGTCGTCGCGATCGGTCGCAAGGGTCGCGACTTCATGAATCGCTTCGGCCAGCCGATGGTTGCCGACTTCACAAACCTCCCGGATCGACTGTCGATCGACGACGTCCGGCCGATGATCCAGATTGCGTCCGAGGACTTCATCAGCGGCAAGATTGACGCCGTGTACGCCGTGTATACGCAGTTCATTAATACGCTTCGGCAGGAACCGCGAGTCCTTCAGATTCTGCCGATCGAACCGCCGGAAGACACGGGTGAAGCGCGCGACTACATTTTTGAGCCCGATCCGACGACGGTGCTGAACGCATTGCTTCCAAGGTACATCGAGGTTCAGATCTATCAGACGCTACTTGAGTCGGTCGCCTCTGAGCACAGCGCCCGGATGGTTGCGATGCGTAACGCCACGGATAACGCAAAAGAGATTCAGGACGAACTGACGATGACCTACAACAAGGCGCGGCAGGCGCAGATCACCGCTGAGGTGTCTGAGATCGCCGCGGGAGCCGTTGCCCAGCAACGGTAGTGACAGGCAGGGGAGCTCTGCACGAGTTCCCGCGACCGAATAGCCGAGGGGTGCGGAGACGATGTCGACCACATTGAGTACCGGAAAGATCGTACAGATCCAGGGTGTTGTTATCGACGTGGAGTTTCCACCCGATCAGCTCCCCAAGATCTACAACGCGCTCGTCGTTGAGCGCGAAGAAGAGGGCCCGCTCACGCTCGAAGTGCAGCAGCATCTCGGGAATGACTGGATTCGGGCAGTCGCTATGTCAGGGACCGAGGGGCTTCGGCGCGGGACCGAGGTGAAAGACACGGGCCACGCGATCCAGGTTCCGGTTGGACCGAAGACGCTGGGGCGGATTCTCAACGTGACCGGTGAACCGATTGACGAGGCCGGTGAGATTGGCGCTGAGGAGTTTTACGAGATTCACCGCGAGGCTCCAAGGTTCGATGAGCAGACGACTGCTGTCGAAGTGTTCGAGACGGGCGTCAAGGTTATTGACCTCGTCGCTCCGTTTACCCAGGGTGGTAAGACCGGAGTGTTCGGCGGCGCCGGCGTGGGCAAGACCGTTATTATTCAAGAACTGATTCGGAATATCGCCGCTGAGCATGGTGGATACTCGGTGTTCACCGGAGTGGGAGAACGAACCCGCGAGGGAACGGCGCTCTGGGGCGAAATGAACGAGTCCGGCGTGGTTGACAAGACCGTCCTCGTCTTCGGTCAGATGAACGAACCGCCAGGAGCGCGTCTTCGCGTTGGCCTGACAGGTCTGGCGATGGCGGAGTACTTCCGCGACGAAGGTCGTGACGTCCTGCTCTTCATCGACAACATCTTCCGGTTCGTGCAGGCGGGTATGGAAGTATCGGCGCTGCTCGGCCGCATGCCGAGCGCTGTCGGCTATCAGCCAACGCTTGGGACCGAGATGGGCCAGCTGCAGGAGCGGATTACGTCGACAAACCGTGGTTCCATTACCTCGGTGCAGGCTGTGTACGTTCCGGCTGATGACTATACGGACCCGGCTCCGGCAACGACTTTCGCTCACCTTGACGCGACGATTTCGCTTGAGCGGTCGCTCGCCGAGCAGGCGCTCTTCCCGGCGGTGGATCCGCTCGGATCGACATCTCGAATTCTTGACCCGCTGATCGTGGGCGATGATCACTACAACGTTGCCCGCGAAGTCCAGCGAGTGCTGCAGCGCTATCGTGACCTGCAGGACATCATCGCGATTCTCGGTATCGAGGAGTTGAGCGAGGACGACAAGTTAACGGTGGCGCGAGCCCGCAAGATTCAGCGGTTCCTCACGCAGCCGATGTTCGTGGCTGAGCAGTTCACGGGTACGCCTGGCCGTTACGTCGAGCGCGCCGAAACGGTTCGCGGCTTCCAGGAGATTCTCGACGGCAAGCACGATCACCTGCCGGAACAGGCGTTCTACATGGTCGGCACGATCGAAGAAGCGGTCGAGCGCGGCGAGCAGATGGCCGAGCAGGAGTAGCGCGAACACGCACCCAGGCTGTACCTCCGGTTGATCAGTGATCTTCCGGAAGATGGAGAACTGAATGGCAAAGCTCAGTGTCGAAATCATTACCGGAGAGCGTGTCGTCTACGAGGAGTCGGACGTCGACATGGTTGTGGCTCCAGGCGCCGACGGTTCGCTTGGTCTGCTGCCAAGTCATGCTCCGCTCTTCACGTTGCTCTCGCTCGGAGAGATGCGGGTGATCAAGGGTGGAGAGGAGCAGTCGCTGGCGGTGTTTGGCGGCTTCCTCGAAATCGTAAACGATCACATCCGGATTCTGGCTGATGCGGCTGAAAAGGCTGAAGAGATCGACGTGGATCGCGCGGAAGTGGCGCGTCAACGCGCCGAGTCTCGCAAGTCGGAAGGCACGAGCGCGTTTGAAGACATGATGCGCGCTGAGGCGGCGATGCGTCGCTCCATGGTGCGGTTGAAGATCAGTCGCCGTCGGCAGGGGCGTCAGGGATCTGGCGGCGGGCAGTCACAGAATCCGAATTAGGCCCGCACATCGAGTATGATTGATCGGAGAGCACCGGCTGGATGGCGATCCCGGCCGGTGCTTCTCTGTGAAACAGCAATTCACGCACGGATCGACTAGACTAGTACGTATGAACGCGCCGGCAGAGACCGGTCAACCCGATTTCGATTCTCCGACCTGAGGAGCGAGCATGCAGACAAGCGTCGATACAGCCACGATTCGAATCCGCGGCGGTGAACGACTGACCGGACGCGTGCCGATCTCCGGCGCAAAGAACGCCGCCCTTCCCGTCATGGCGGCCGCGCTCCTGACCGAAGAGGAGTGTCTGCTCGAGAATGTGCCGGCGCTCGAAGATATTTTCGTGATGGCCGACCTGCTGCGCTGGCTCGGCGCCGACGTGGATTTCGACCAGACGAATGGCCGCGTTCGAATCTGCGCCGCCTCTATTCATCGTCGCGAGGCCCCTCAGGAACTGGTCGAGCGCATGCGAGCATCGTTCCTGGTTACCGGTCCCTTGCTAGCGCGCTTTGGCGATGTGCATTCAACAACGCCGGGCGGGTGCAAACTCGGGAGCCGGCCCGTGGATGTTGATGTTCGTGGGTTGCACCGGATGGGCGCAGTGGTCGAGCAGGGCGAAAACGGCTATCATCTGAGCGCTCCGCGACTCTATGGCAACGATATCTACATGGATTATCCCAGCCATACTGGTACGGAGAACCTGCTGATGGCCGCGACGCTGGCCCGCGGGAATACCCGGATCGTCAACGCCGCGTCGGAACCGGAGATTGTCTCGCTCGGGTCTATACTGATGGACATGGGCGCCCGGATCACCGGCGTCGGTACGCCGCATATCTCGGTTCAGGGCGTCGATCGGCTACGCGGGTATCGCGCGGCGATTTTGCCGGATCGCCTCGAAGCCGGCGCGTTCGCGATCGCGGCCGTTATTACCGGCGGAGAGGTGGTTCTGGAACGCGTTTCCGAACCCGATATGCTGCCGCTCACGCATAAGATCCGCGAAGCGGGCGGTGAAGTCTGGTGGAGCGAGCATGAGATGATGGTTCGAGGAAACGGTCCGCTCCGTCCTACCGACATTCAGGCGCTGCCGTTTCCCGGTTTCCCGACTGACCTGCAGGCTCCCTTCGCCGTGCTGATGACGCAAGCGCACGGGCAGAGCCGGATCTACGAGCGTGTGTTTAACGATCGTCTCCGCTATGTCGCTGAACTGCAGTCGATGGGCGCGAACATCGAGCTGATCGACAAGCAGCAGGCGGTGATCTACGGTCCGAGTCGACTGACCGGCGCAGATGTTCGCGCACTCGATATTCGCAGCGGCGCATGTCTCGTTCTTGCCGGGCTGGTCGCCGAGGGTGAGACACGAGTCAGGGATATTCAGCACCTGCGACGCGGATACGAGGACATCGTTGGCAAGCTGTCTTCGATCGGCGCGGATATCGATTATCTGCCAGGCGAGGCGTAGTCCGGCAACGCGACTCCGGAGTTTTCCCGACACCGTTCGCTCCGGTTCATGTGGCGGAATCGCACTGATTTCGTCCATAATAGAGACAATCATTCGATGCTGGCCTCCTGAAAGGGTTTCAATGTCGTCCGATCAGCATCACGATTCCGAAGAAACGACGAACACGACAGATGGGCTGTCTGGCGCCGGAGAAGAATCCGAACATCGACCTGTCTCGCTCCGGGACCGGATCATTCCATTCAGTGCGCTCGGAATCCTGGTTATCCTCATCGGCGTATTCGCCTATACGCTGTACACGCCGACAAGCTCCAGCCTCGGCGCGGGCGGCCGGGTGAATTCCACAGGCAGCAAAGTGTTCCTGGGCGACCGCATGGCGCCGGACTTCACACTTGAAACCTTCGACGGTTAACAGGTCTCTCTCTCTGATCTCGAGGGTCAGTCAGTCGTGATTAATTTCTGGTCCTCATGGTGCCCGCCTTGCCGGGACGAGGCGCCAATGCTCAACGCGTTTCACGCCGAAACCCAGGACAATGATGAAGTCACGTTGATCGGCGTAGCGGTCTGGGATCGCCCCGAGGATTCGCTGGACTTCATGCGGCAATACAATCTGAGCTTTACAAATCTGTTTGATCAGCGTGGGTCGGTTCTGATCGACTACGGGGTCTACGGAGTGCCGGAGACCTATTTCATCGGGCCCGATGGCACGCTGAACGGGAAGTACCGGGGACCGTTGGAATCGGCGGATCACATTCAGGAGTTGAAGGACGAGTTCGCGGCGGTGGCGTCTGAAACGGCCAGTGTCAGCCCGGGATCGTGAAGTCGGAGAACTCCTGATTGTCGAGGCCGGGGCCGTGTGACAGGCTCGTCGCGAGCGATCAACCAGCCTGGTGTTGATGGGTGAAAGACGTCGGGGGCAGCTTGGATATCGCCGATGCAGGGCAGGTCTTTTTGCGGCTGGCGCACGGCCTGGCGGCGGCGGTCTGGGTTGGCGGCGGGGCCTATTACTTGCTGGCGGTTCGTCCCAACATCCGCAGCAGGAACGATGAAGCGTCGCGCGCGCTCGGAGTAGAGGTCCAGCGCGAGTTCGGCGAGTGGGCCGCGGTTGCGACGATTGTGATGATCGCGTCGGGCGTGATCCTGATGTTCGAGCGGTTGTCCGGAGGACAGGGAACGACCGTCTACGTCGCGCTGCTGGCGATAAAAGTTCTTGCCGCAGTCGCTGCGTTCTGGATGACCGGCGTCTTGCGGCCGTCACGGGGAATAAGCCGGCGCCGGCGCACCGGGAAGCTCGACACGGCCTGGCTCGTTCTCGGTCTGAGTATAGCGGCGTTTCTGATTGGCGCGCTTCTGACGACGCTCTATCCGGCAGACATCGGGTAGACAGGAAAATTACTACAGCCACCGGACGCGATGGCTGGTACCATTGCCAGAGACGATAGGCAGCGTTATAAGTTGCCGAACGCGGAGGAGGAAGGGTGACCTCGAATCGAGCCTGGTTCAATCCAAAGATCGCAATTGCGGCCGCCGTTCTGGTCATGGCCGTCGGTTACCTCATGTACACAAGCACGCAGAGCACCTCGGCGTCCTTCTTCGACACAGTGAGCGAGCTGAATGCTCGTGCTGATTCGAACGACGGACAGCTGGTTCGTGTCGGTGGGGACGTTGTGCAGGATTCGATCGATATTGATGGCGTTGGCGGTCCGGTCTATTTCGAGATAACGGACGGCGAAGATATCCTGGCGATCACCTACGACGGTCAGGTTCCTGATATTTTTGACGAGCACATCGAAGCGGTTGTTGAGGGAACGTATTACAAGGATGGGATCTTCCAGGCGGATACCGTGCTGACGAAGTGCCCGTCTCGTTTCCACGACGAAGAGTATGACGACTACGATGGCGACTATGACGATTACGATTACGACGAGAAGCATCCCGACGACGAGGATTTTTCCGAGACAGCTACGAACGATTAACTAGGAGAGGCCTTTCGGAGTGGCGGAGCTTGGTTCCGGCGTCCTCATTGTAGCGCTCCTGCTCTCACTCTACGGGTTCGCTGTTGCGCTTGTTGGCGCTCATCGCAACATCCCCGAACTGGTAGAAAGCTCGATCCGCGCCACCTGGGGTGTGGCGGCGCTGGTCGTGATAGCATCAGGCGCGCTCCTTTATGCATTCATAACCCACGATTTCAGCCTGGATTACGTCGCCGGGCGTTCCAGCACCGACATGCCGATGGGGTACGTGCTTTCGGCGTTCTGGGGCGGTCAGGAAGGCAGTCTGCTCTACTGGGCGACGGTCTCGACGGTCCTGGCGGCCATCGCGATTACGATGCATCGCAAACGTGATCGGGCGCTGATTCCGTACGTGGTCATGACGTCGTTCGCGATCAATATCTTCTTCCTTGTGATGCTGACGATGATCACCAGCCCGTTCACGGTTCGGGCCAACGTCCCTGCCGAAGGGATGGGACTGAACCCGCTGCTTCGCGATCCCGGAATGATGATCCACCCTCCGCTCCTCCTGGGCGGTTTCGCCGCGTTTGCGGTTCCATTTTCGTTCGCAATCGCCGCGCTGGTAACCGGACGTCTCGGTGAAGACTGGATCCGTGCGATACGGCACTGGGCGTTGATTGCCTGGGGCGTCCTCGGGCTCGGGCTGCTGATCGGCGCATGGTGGGCGTATCACGTGCTCGGCTGGGGCGGTTACTGGGGCTGGGATCCCGTGGAGAACGTAGCGCTTCTGCCATGGCTGACGGCCACCGCGTTCATTCACTCGGTCATCGTCCAGGAACGACGAGGCATGCTCAAGATCTGGAACATGTCGCTGATCGTCGCATCGTTCATTCTGGCGATCTTCGCGACGTTCGTTGTCCGCAGCGGCGTGCTATCCTCAGTTCATTCCTTCGCAACTTCCGAAATCGGCCCGTGGTTTCTCGGATTTCTCGCGATCATTACCATCGGTTCAGTCGGGTTGCTGATCTACCGCATACCGGGGTTGCAGAGCGACCGGCAACTGGAATCGGTTGTCTCCCGTGAAGGCGGCTTCCTGTTCAACAACCTGCTCTTCACGGCCATGGCGTTTGCAACGTTCTGGGGCACGGTGTTCCCGATCGTCAGCGAATTGTTCCGGGATACGAAACTCATGGTGGGACCGCCGTTTTACGATCAGGTCAACGGCCCGATTCTGCTGGCGCTGATTATCCTGATGGGTATCGGCCCGCTGCTGGCCTGGCGTCAGTCGTCAACGTCGCTCCTCTTCAAGAACCTGCTCTGGCCCGGACTTGCCGGAGTTATCGCCACGATTGTCTCGATAGTCATGCTGGAGCACATTCTGGCGTCGGTGGCGGTCGGCGCAACGATCTTCGCCGTGGGTACGATCGTGCTGGAGTACGTTCGCGGATCTCGAGCGCGGCGTCGAAGTACTGGTGAGATGTATCCGGTCGCGATCACCATGCTGTTCCGCAAGAATTCTCGCCGGTATGGCGGCTATCTCGTGCATCTGGCTGTCGCGATTATGGCGCTCGGGGTGATCGGTTCCCATTTCTTCCAGACGGAGCGACAGTTCGTGATGGAGCCGGGAGAGACCGGTGAAATCGGCGCCTACCAGGTTACATTCCAGGGGCTTGAAAACCGGCAGACCGCGGATGCGAACGTCATCGCGGCAGTGGTCGATGTCGCCCGTAACGGCGAGCACCGGGGAACCGTTGAAGCGTATCGCTTCTTCTATCGGAACTTTGAGGATCAGCCGACCGCCGAGATGGGCGTAATGACGATCGGGATTGACGACGTCTATGTCGTGCTGGATCGCTGGGAAGAGTCTGGAACAGTAGGACTGCGGGTCTTTATCAATCCGATGGTAAGCTGGATATGGATCGGCGGCGGCGTGTTCGTCGTCGGAATGTTGACGCTGTTCTGGCCGAATCCGAAACCATCACGCTCGCGCGCTGCCGGACCGGCCCGAAAGGCGGTGCTCCGTGAAGCCTAGAATTCTCGGCGCACTGGTGATGACGTGTCTCGTTTTGCTGTTACCAGCGGGTGTTCTGGCTGAGCGTGAAGAGCCCTTGAGCCCGCAGGCGCTGAAGATCGCCAACGATCTGAATTGCCCCGTGTGTGAAGGGCAGAGCGTTCGGGATTCAAACTCCCAGCTCGCTCGCGACATGCGGCGCACGGTTCAGGAACGCCTTGACGAGGGATACACTGAAGAAGAGGTGTACGACTACTTCGTCGATCGATATGGCGTTGGCATCTTGCGGGAACCGCCCAAGAGCGGGTTCTTCATGACGCTGTGGTGGGCGCCCGTTATAGGGATCGCCATCGGCGCGCTGGTGCTTGGCACGTTCATCGCGCAGCGGAAGAAGCCGGTGCAGGCGACGACGGAGCCCTCCGCCGGATCAGCCAGTGATGAACACGACCCGGATGATGATCTCTCCGAGTACGAGCAAAAGATCCTTCGGGACCTCGACGACGATGATTCATTACGGAATGGGCGGCAGTAGATGATGATTTATCTGCTGCTCATCGTCGTTTCGCTTGCAATCTTCGCGCTGGTGCTGCAGCCGTTGCTGGAGGCGCGCCGACGCTACACTCCGCCGCCGCAGAATACGTTGAATGACTTGCGAACTCGACGGACATACCTGCTCGAGGCGCTTCGAGACGTGGAGCTCGACTATGCTACGGGCAAGGCGGAGCCGGAGCATTACGAAGAGACCCGCAAGTCCTACCTGCGCGAGGCCGCCGAGGTCCAGCGTCAGCTCGATCAGATGCAGGATCGACTGGACACCGATATCGAGCGAGAGATCAACGAGCTGCGGGACGTTGCGCGCCAGCAGAACCTGGCGCAGGATCGCGCGTCAGAGGCGACGTGACGGTATCGATGCCGGAGCATGCGCCAGAGGCGGTCGATCGGGGCGGGATTCCCCGGATTCTGGCAAGTGGCGTCACCAAACGTTATGAACGCCGAACCGTTCTTCGCGACATCGACATCGACATCGACGCGGGGGAATCCGTTGTCCTGTTTGGTCCGAACGGGGCGGGCAAGACAACCCTGTTGCGGGTGCTGTCAACGCTGACGCGGCCGCAGAAGGGCTCCCTGCGAATCAACGGACTCGAGTCCGAGGCGGATGCGATCGTCGTTCGCGGGCAGATCGGCGTTCTGGCGCATCAACCCTATGTCTACGATTCCCTTACCGCGCGCGAGAATCTTCAGTTCTTCGGCCGCATGTTTGAGGTTGATAACGCGCCGGCGCGGATTGATCAAGTCCTTGCCGACGTCGAGTTGCTGGATCGCGCCGATGATCAGGTCGGAACGTTCTCGCGGGGCATGCTGCAGCGAATTGCGCTGGCGCGGGCAATTCTGCATCAGCCGTCAATTCTCCTGTTCGACGAGCCTGATACCGGACTGGACGTCGCCAGCGTGAAAGTGCTGGAGCGGATCCTCGCGGAACACCGTGAATCCAGCGGTTCATTGCTGATGACGACGCATGACCTGGCGTTCGGGATTCGCGTCGCGACTCGGGTGCTGATTATGGTTGGCGGCCGGATTGTCAGGGATTGCCCTTCGAGCGACGTGACGGCGGACGAAGTCGAATCAATCATGGGAGCGCCGGGTGCGTAACCTCGATAAGATTCTGGCGATCGTCTGGAAGGATCTTCTGACCGAAGTGCGGTCCCGCGAGCTGGTCGTCGGGATGCTCGTTTTCGCGATGTTGACGATTGTCACGTTCAATTTCGCCTTCGATCTGACCGGCGTGGAACGGGCTCCAAGCGGCGCGGGCGCGCTCTGGGTCGCGTTCATCTTCGCGAGTCTGCTCGGGCTGGGCCGGGCGGTTGCGCTGGAGCGCGACAAGGGCTCCTTCGACGGACTGTTGCTGGCGCCGGTGGACCGGGGGATGATCTACCTGGGCAAGTTACTCGGGAACGTCATCTTTATCGTCGCCGTTCAGCTCGTAACCATTCCGGTGTTCGGAGCGCTCTACGATCTGCCAGTGTACCAGCCGATGCTCTTCGTGGTGCTGTTTCTGGGGACGCTTGGAATTGCCGGACTTGGTACGCTGTTTTCCGTAATGGCGGCCAGCACGAGAGCGCGCGAGGTTATGCTGCCTGTCTTGCTGTTTCCGGTCGCGTTGCCAGTAGTGATCAGTACGGTCCGGGCGACGACACTGATTCTGACAGACCGCACGGACGCGCTCATGCAATGGGTCAACTTGCTGGCGGCATTTGATGTCATATTTCTCACGATTGCGTTTCTGGTGTTCGACAGGGTTGTGGAGGACTAGCTATGTCACCAGGTGGACGGTTCGGGAATAGTCCCACTGGACTTGCGCTAGCGATTAGCGCGGGCGTGACGATGATCATCGCGCTATACATGATGTTTCTGTATGCGCCGCAGGATTCGGTGCAGGGTCCCGTGCAGCGGGTCTTCTATCTGCACTTGCCGATGGCCTGGATCGCGTATCTCGCCTTCTTCATCGTCTTTGTCGCAAGCATCGCCTATTTGATCAAGCGAAACCGCCGCTGGGATCAAGTGGCGCGCTCATCCGCTGAGGTGGGATTGGTCTTCACCACACTGGTTATCATAACCGGATCGCTCTGGGGACGGCCGATCTGGGGGACGTTCTGGGAGTGGGACGCCAGACTGACCACCACTCTTATCCTCTGGTTCATTTATCTCGGCTACTTCATGATTCGCGCCTACGTCTCAGACCAGGAACGCGCGATGCGCTACGCCGCAGTCGTCGGCATTATCGGGTTCATCGACGTGCCGATTATCCACATGTCGGTCCGCTGGTGGAGAACCCTGCATCCGGAACCGATCGTGACTCAGAGCGGCGGGCCGGCGATGCCGGATTCGATGCTGTACACGATGGGCGTTGCGTTGCTCGCCTTTACGCTGTTCTTCGTCTACCTCATGTATCAGAAGATGCTGCTTGAACAGACGAAGGACGAGCTATCTGATTACAACCTCGCCGAAGCTGACCGACAGGCCGATGCTGCTGAAGGAGTGACCGCCTAATGGATAACGAAACCTATCTGTTTCTGGCGTTCGGGATTAGCTGGCTGGTATTCGCCGTCTACCTCTGGTCGATCAACAACCAGACCCAGAA